>JBDTSD010000012.1:0-53294 GCA_039931355.1 Ginsengibacter sp. | reverse complement strand
AATATCTCTTTAAGTTTTCACGATAGATGAAGTCTGCGGAGCAAACAGCAAATAACGTAAATCAATATCAGAAATACTTTTAGCTATTAACTAATTAAGTTCTTAATATTTCAGTAGTATAGGGGGTAGAATTATTTTTTATCTTGTTCATATTCAGAAGACCAGTCGCTTGCATTGTCACCTTTTTGACCGGCAAGCTTTATAAGAAAAGTCTTTGCAGGAAAAAAAGGTTTCATATGTATATCCAAATAAATTTTATCCTTTTGAACAGGGTCCTGTTCAAACTTTTTTATCGTGAATTCTTCTATTAGTTTATTGGGGCCGGTAATACTATCAAGAAATTTTACGATCTGACCGTTAAGTTCCTTACGTGTTTGTGCATTGAAGTTTTCAAAAGTACGGCGATTTAGAAAATCCATCATTACTTTAGCTACATAGTCAAATACCCGTACAACTGAATAGGTCTGAAGGCCAAGGTTATCGCCGTTAAACAGTGTTTTGGCTGAAAAAGCCATCACTTTACCATATTCTTTTACCATGGGGACCAGGCCAAGCTTTTCAAGATTTGCGATTTCACTTTTTTTCAAATCAAAACGAACACCATCCACTTCATTCATGCCTCCATGCTTTTTACCTGCGGTAGGTTGCGACATCAATGTATTATAAATCTTTCCCGCAAGGGCAGAAGATGGCGGAACGTATAAATCTTCTTCCTCTCCAATTTCATTAAATTTACCTCTACCAACGAGCCAGTTACAGGTCATGATTACATTAGAGCGATAATTATCACCTCCTGTGAAGTTAGCTTTTGCAAATTCCTCCATCACAATATCCGGCTCGGGGCGATCTTTAAAATCAGTTACCAATAATACTTTATTTTCATAAGCCAGTTTTGCCCATTTTTCAATCACCTTATTTGATTCCAAATATCCGGGAAGTAATAAAAGGCTGTAATTCTCCCGCATATCAAGGCGATCATATTTCCCTACAAGTTCCTCACGAATGGCATTAAAAAATTTCGTATCCTGTTCAGTGTTAACTAATTTTTCAGGGTCAGCATTAATTATGGAAATATTTTTAACTTTTGAACTTTCAGTATTTGCATAAAAAGATGCAACAGACCTATAAGAACGTTCAAGTTGTTTTGACTTTTCTACTGCTGCCTTTAGATTCTTTGTAAGTAATTGTCCGGCTGATTCTGTTTTATCCTCACAAGCTTTGATTATAGATGAAATATCTTCGGAAGTATTCAATACATTACTCCATACCTGCAAAGTTTTTTTGAGCTCTTCCCTTTCAGCTTTTTTATCAGCCTCCTGTAAAAATATTTTTTTTCGGGCTTTTTTTTCAGGATTGATATTTTGAACCTCATCAATAATATTTTCAAACAGATCGAAACCTCCATAATCTTCTAATTGCTGAACATTACTTTCAAGTGATTCAATTGGGTTATCAATGCTTTTTAGCATAGCCGGCTCATCGAATTTCGATTCTTCTACAGATTTTGGCTGTTCCTGCGACATAAAGAAAATTTAATTATACTTAGATAAAACTTGTAAGCAACAAAATTTTTTGACATGGAAAAATTTAACTCATTTGGCTTGTTCCAATTCCCTGATCATTGCATTTAAAGCATTGATCACATTTTGCTTTGATCCTTCTTCACTTAAAGCTTGTCTTAATACTTTGTTCCCTTTTAATTGCTTGATGATCTTTTGGTATTGTTCTTTTTTTAAAGTCAGGTCATTCAAAAAGCTGCTTTGATTGGTAATACCTTTAACTCCAAAATTTCCGATGCCTGTAAAGTGAAGCGTTTCCTTCCTTGTGACTCCTTCTTCATTTTCGAAATCCATTTCTATCGAAGGTTTAAAATGATCAAAAACGGCTTCTATGGAAGTTAAATTCTGTACTATTTCAGGCTTTGATGCTGATTTAGCAGTTAACTTTTCTGCTATTAGCACACGATTCTGGGGAATATCGGCAAACGCTTCAAAAGCTTCTGTTTCTGCAACAGTACCACCTATATTATACTTTTCCACAGCCATATTTTGATAAATTTTAATTAATGACTAATCCTATTATTTGAGAGATTTACTGCACGCTTAAATTTTTTCTGGGGAACATGAAGCAATTGATTATCTCACACAATATAACTATTCCTATTTAATATAAAGACTTTTCAATAAAATATTAAAATAAAAATTTTGCAGCTTTTACAACCTGGCTAGTAATTTTTTTTATGTCCCAAATTAATTCGCCTTTTTCATTTACTTCAATATTAATTTCATCCCCCGCTTGAATCTCACCGGTAATAATTTTTCTGGATAACGGCCTTCGTAATTGTGACCTGATAGCACTATTTAACGGCCTTGCACCATATTTCGGGGTAAATCCCATACGGGCAATAGCTTCAATAGCCTTTCCGGATATCGAAAGATGGATCGCCAGTTTTTCCAATCCTGTAAAGAGAGTTTTTAATTGTATATGTAAGATATTTTCGACCATTTTTTCATTCATCGGGGCGAAAGGGATGATCTCAGTGAGGCGACCTAAAAATTCAGGACGAAAATGCTGGCTCATAATTTCCATAAGTTTGTTTGAAGAGGGAATTTCTTCATTGATAAACGAATCAACCACAAACTGGCTTCCTATATTTGAAGTAAAAATAATTACAGCATTGGAAAAATCCCCTTCCTTGCCCAGCTTATCGTGCAATTTTCCTTCATCTAATATCTGCAAAAAAATGTCAAAAACAGAAGGGTGTGCTTTTTCTATTTCATCAAACAATACAACGGAATAAGGCTTTTCACGTATTTTATTTACCAACAAACCACCTTCTTCATATCCAACATAACCAGGAGGCGCACCATATAGAAGTGCAGCCGAATGTTCTTCTTTAAATTCTGACATGTCAAACCGTATCATGAAGGATTCATCCTGAAATAAAAAGGATGCAAGAGTTTTTGCAAGCTCTGTTTTCCCGGTGCCTGTAGGGCCCAGAAAAAAGAATGATCCAATGGGTTGCCCGGCTTTACTGAGGCCTGAACGTGATTCAAGTATAGCTTCTGAAATGCTTTTGATGGCATGATCTTGTCCAATAACTCTTTTTTTCAAAACAGATTCCATTCCTAATAACCGTTCCCTTTCCTGAGTTTGAACTTTTCCAATAGGTATTCCTGTTTTGTATGAAACAATTGCAGCAACATCCCCCTTTTCAATGACCGTATGTTTTGTCAATGCAGCTTTGTCAAGCGCCTCAAGTGCTTCTGAGATATATTTTTTCACACCGTATGCCTGTGTCATTACAGACGGATCATCTTCCGATTCAAAATAACTCCATAATATTGGACCTAATTTATTTTTCATCTGGAGGCTCATCCATTGCCAGTCTTCCAGAGTGTGAGATCCGTCTTCCTCTTTGCCCCATAATTCAAACTGCTCCCTGAATTCTTTTAAAGCAGGTTCTGCAGTATCGTTTATCATTCTTAGTGACGCCATAGAACGATCAGCAAGGTCAATAGCTGCATCGGGCAACCTTCTGTCTTTAATATAACGTTTGGCTAATCGTATAGTTTCCCTGATTGTTTCATCAGGTACATTAATCTGGTGGTGTTTTTCAAATCGGGGGATGATTGCTTTCACCATGTGAAAACATATTTTTTGATCAGGCTCTTCAACTATCAATTGTTCAAACCGCCTGTTCAATGCTTCATCAGTTTCAATATATTTTCTGTATTCATCCAGGGTGGTTGCACCAATGAGCGTAATCTCTCCGCGGGCTAATTCCGGTTTGAGCATATTTACTGCCCCACCTGCTGAGCCATGTTTATCAATTAATACATGGATCTCATCAATGAATAAAATCGCCTTATCAAACTGTTTAATTTCCGACAAAATACTTTTTAGCCGGTCTTCAATTTCTCCTTTATAAGATGCGCCCGCAATTAAAGCACCGTTATCCAATTCAAACATCTGTGCATTATAAAGATGGACCGGAACTTTTTGCTGAAGCACTGCTAATGCAAATGCGTCTGCCAGCGAAGATTTACCCACGCCCGGCTCACCCAAAATAAGTACATTAGGCTTGGACCTGCGTCCAAGAATCTCGGCCATCATACGGATTTCTTTATCCCTTCCAACAATTGGATCCAGCTTACCTTGTTTTGCAAGCAATGATTTATCAATACAATATTTCAACAAAGCATGTTGAGTGGCAGGCTTTGGCTTAACGCCATTACCGGAAGGAATCGCGTTCGTGAAAACAGACTGTAATTCTTCTGTTTCAGTAAAGGAATCCATAAGTTCTTCCCTGCGTAGCGGGAAAGTTTTGAGTTGCTCAAAGGTGAATCCTACTCCCGGTGTTGCTATCGCTGCGAGTAAATGAAGCGGTTCAATAAGATCCTTTGACAATTTTAACCGGATACTGTCAGCTTCATTAAATACTTCTTCTGCCATGTGATCAGCAGTAACTATCTCTGATTTGGAAGGTATTTTTTTGAATGATTCTAATCTTACATCAGCCCACTCTTCGAGGTAATAAATATCCTTGTCAAGCTTTTTTAAAAGGTTCAGCAAGCCTGCCTCAGGATGAAGCAATGCTTTAAGAAGATGCGCATTTCCAAAAGCTGTATTCAGATTTCCCCTGGCAATAGCCTGTGCAATTTTTACAACTTTTTTTGTTTCTTCAGAAAAAGCTGTTAGTTCTATTTCCTTATTTAAACCTGGCATCGCTAGTTAGTTTAAGACAATGATTCTATCTAGTTTTTCTCCCAATTCCGAGAGGACCCACCTTTTCCTTTATTTTAATATCAATAAGAAAAATACAATTGTTTTGATTCCTGGAAGGGTATGGAGTAATTTTTATTATTTTTTTTATCTGTTTCAACACAGAACAAAATTCTGAAAACGAATACGACTTCTTATTATATCTTACCGGAATATTAAGATTGTCACATAGATAAGTGTTAAAATCTGCTGCCGATTTCTTGTCTTCACTTACTTCCATTAATAGAGATCCCAATTGAGCATCAGAAATATCTGCTCCTTTTTTTACCTCTGTTTCTTCATGGTTTATATTTTCAGGAGGAGTAATATTTTTAGTGTTCTCAGTACCAATTGGTTCATTTGGTGGCGCGGGCTGTACTAAAACAATCCTTCCTCCTGCATTATTTCCTTTTTTATGTGTGGTGTTTGCTTTATCATTTAGTCCTTGTGATTCTTCGACTGGCCTGTTCTGGATAAATACATATGCAGTAGTTGATTCAGTTTTGCCATTAATCACAGCATTCAGAACTATCTTTTTATTTCCGGTTGTTTTAAATGTGTGTGAAACACTTTTACTTCTTCCATCTACTTCGGAATTATCTTCAAAATACCATTCCCTTGAGGTTGTTGAGTAGGGCGATTCATCAGAGAAAGTGAGATATTCATTTACGAAAGCCATATCAGGAATTTTTATTATCGGTCTAAAATCTTGCACAATCATTGGTTTTCGCTCGGAAACTACCAGCGTTTGTATATCGGTACATCTGCCATCTACCTTTACCATTAATGTATAAGTTTTTGCTTCCTTATATGTTTGATAAATAGAGGATGTACTTTCAGTTTCAACTATTCCGTTACCAAAATCAAAAGAATATTTCTCCCCTGCTTTTGCATCTGTCTTAATCTTTACAGGGTCATTCACAAATACAGAGTCCGGTATAGACATGTTAACCGGAACAAATGGATTTCTAATTGTATAGCGGAAAGCAAGGATAACTATAGAAATTAAGCAAATACCTGCCATGGTATAAACTACCTGTTCATCCATGCGAAAAAAAGAGGACTTTTTCAATCGAATTGAAATTAATTAGTTCTTAAAAAGGTTCTTATGGAAATGGATCTTACAGGTTAGCCGATTACAAGTTAATAATAAAAAAGTGATAAAAATATTAATTTTAGTATTATTTTTAGAGGCACTGCTGCTATGGAGTATTCCTGATATTGGTTATGATATTTCAATTTGGATACTGTTCTTTTCAATGCTGTTTATTATTATGATTACATTTAAACTCTTAACCATATCCTGTTTTTTATTTATAATAATCGGCTGTGGATCTTCCCATAAAACAACTTCTTCTGACAGTGTAATCATTGTAGATGATGGGATGACAGTTTCCAAATCGTCTCCTCCAGAATCATCTACGGCATCTGTTACTACAGATACAAAAAAATACAGTTCGTTGCAATTTAAATATGCAAAGTTTTTGAATATACCACCCGAAGAAATAACAAATCTACGTTTGTATGGATTTATTGATCAGTGGCTTGCAACTCCATACCTATGGGGAGGTACAGACAAAAATGGAATAGATTGCTCGGCGTTTGTACAAAAATTACTTGGATATGTTTATAAGATCAATATCAATATTCCAAGAACTTCCATGGATCAGTTTTTTACAGAATGGATTGACCGCTTTTGGGGCAAACAATATCTGGCGGAAGGAGACCTTATATTTTTTAGAACAGACGAAAACAAAGTAATCTCGCACATTGGGCTTTACCTGAAGAACAGGATGTTTGTCAATTCTTCTTCTTCAAAAGGAGTTAGTATTGCATGCCTTGATGATCCGTATTGGAAAAAACATTTTGTCGCTGCAGGCCGGATCAAATCATCTATGCTTAGTAATCCAAAAGATAAATAAGAGTAATTTTACTTCTGCTGATCTGTCGAACGCAAAGAATAAACCAGTTCCTGAACAGAAGAGGATATGAATTGTTCCATAATTTCCTTTGATAAGCCCTTTGATAACTGCAATTGATTATCTTTTTTTCCTTTATTAATTGATTTGAAATTTTCTATCGGGCAACCATGTGGGCAAGGCTCGTAATAAAATTTATATGTACCCCCTATTTCATTATTTTTTACAATGATCAGGTGGTATTCAACATAAGCTCCAACACTTTTATACTGCCTGGTATCTTCTGCTTGAGTTAGATCCTTCCTTTTTAATGAAATTACTTTATTTGTCGAGTATTGAACGTTATCGTCTATACTAACAACTTCTAAGACTAAGTCTACATCGGATAATTCTTTTTTTAATAATTCTGCGGAATTGGTTCTGGAAACAAATTCATTAAAAGTACTTCGATCCTTAACATTAAACCCTTGCTTTATCAATTCGTTTTCCATTGCGTTGTATAGATAATCCATAGTTTTTTGAGATGAATTATCGGTTAAAGACCTAAAATTAAATTTGCCAACTCTTAAAACCACTTTTGGAAATTTGTTTGCTACCAAGAGATCCTGAAGATTGCTGTTAGTATAAAATTCATTTTTATGTTCATCATATTTAATGATCTTAGAAGGCGCAGAACAGGAAAAGAGAGTCATCAGGCCACCGAAAAAGATTATCAATATTCTCATTAAAGTAGTTTTGAGATATAATATTATTGAATAATTTCCATGAAAGATTTTTTTTTACCCAAGGCAAAAAAGATATTGATGTTAAAATCTTATGCGAATGAAAACGATAAACTGGAACTGCAAAATCTCTCAATCCAATTTTCTTCCAAGGTTCTTATCAATTCAGACTGTTATCTTGCCAATTAGGATAAGAATATTTAATCTAATAAAATAAGAAGTACGTATTTTGTTTGCTAATTTTAATGATATTTGTGCAAGCAATCATTTGTTTTTGATAACGTTACCAATTCGGTTACATGAATCAAGGCTTCGTGTATAATTAATTGGTAAACAGTGTTTTACGGCTTTTCGAATCATCTTGCCGCCCCGACAAAGTTGATTTCTTCTAAAATTAAAAGCTCGTAAAACTCAGTGTTTACGGGCTTTTTTAATTTTTAGCCCACCAATTAATATCAAAAAATATCAATTCGCCCGTTACCAATTCGGTTACCAGGGTGATGTTGATAGTTTTGGTAACCGAAGCCTTTGTAACTCCGTAAGGTTTAATGGATTGTAAAAATTGATTTTAGAATGTTGAATTGTTTTAACATGAATTAATACTAAAAAATGCAACAAAAACGGTTATAAAATTTAAAATGATTTTAAAATTTAAAAAAATGAACGAAACAATAACAACCAACTTCAATGTGATCTTTCATTTGCGCTACGAACGAGAAAAGCAGGAACGACTCCCCATCTATGCGCGTATCACCATTAATGGAAAAAGGATTGAGTTGTCGGTGAAGCAGATGATGAACCCTCTGCATTGGAACGAAAGACGTGGAGATTGCCCATGACCTATATGGCTTTTATGCAAAAGCAAATGAGTTTATCAAGAAAAATAATTTCAAAGATGTTTTTGCGATTACAGGGCCGATGTTAAAAGCCTCTATGGAGGCGATAACAGAAAGTGACGACTCCAATGGTCAACTTGGCGGATTTATTAATGATGTTATAAGTTTATTTGCTGTGGTTGCAGATTTATCTGAAGCAGCAAGAGCATTAAAAGAGCAGGTTTTCTTTTTTCTAAAAGACGAACTTGATAACAAAATTTATTTTGATTACGGAGATTTTGGATATGAGATGCTTGACGTTTTTAAGAAACTTGCGCTGCAGCTTAGCAATACAGAAGAATTTTTAAGTTTTTATGGATGTACAATTATCAAAGCCCCCAAACAAATACTCCGATTATCACCATAACTTTTTTCAAACGCAGAAAATTGATTTTTTGCAAGCGACAGGCAGAAAAAATGAAGCAGAAAAACTAATTGTTCAACACCGGGAAATTACAGAAGTGCGTCAAGGCGAAATGGATAAAGCCATAGGCAAAAAAGATTATAGCCTGGCTAAGCATCTTATTGATGATGGCATTGCAATAGCGCAAAAAAAGCAACATCCGGGTACAGTTAACCAATGGAAAAAACAACTGTTGCGGGTGGCTGTTTTAGAAAACGATATAGAACGGGTAAGGCTTTACTCCAGGTATTTTGCTTTTGACAGGCGGTTTGATAAGGAATATTATGACCAATGGAAAAAAACGTATCCCGCATCAGAATGGAAAGCTGTAATTGAATCGTATATTGATGATACTATAAAAAGCATTACACAAAAACATGAACTGAACAAAAATAAACCGTGGTACCGGCCTACTCCTCCGCTTTTGCATAATATAGCGCCGGTTTACATTGAAGAACAATATTGGGACAGGCTGCTGGTATTACTTCAAAAAGAAGATAATATAGATAGCGTTTTGCAATACCATCAGCACTTAGTAAAAAGATATCCTTCAGAATTATCATCAGTATATTTTCCCTTGCTGAAAGCTAGTGGAGATAAAGCGAGCAGCCGCAGCGAATATGCTCAACTTGTTACTAAAAATGAAGACGATAATAAAAGATATCCCTGGCTCAAAAGCACATATTATTTTCATTGCACAAAGCCTCAAAGCAAAATATCTACGCCGCCCTGCCATGTTTGATGAGCTTAATAAAATTTGATGTGATTGTTGCTTATGAACATTTGTCGATTACCATTTCATATCATTTCATATTTTTTCATTTTAGCTATTTACTCATATTAGTCAGATGACTTTAAAAGAACTCGTTCAAAAATAATTCATTGCTTAACAGTTAACTAATTTTTGTCGATTTATGTCCCGGCCAGGAAAAATAAGCCTGGATGTTACACTAGTTCTGAATCGTGTGTTAATAGCAATAGATTCTCTGCAGGCAGTTAAAAAAGATTGCATAAGTTTCATCCCACTGGTTGTTGGTGTTCACGCCCCCATCGTGTCATAAAAAATTCAAACATTCATAAAAGATAACCTATCCCTTCACTTAGTGTTTTACCTGCGACTTCTGAGACACAATTACAATCATTTTTTTCTAAATCCTTCTCTTTTGAAGAAAAAAATCCGGGCCTGTTTTTCAACAGACCCGGATAAAATATTATAAACACAGCCCTTATTGTTTCACGACTTTTTTGTTTAATATTTCTCCGTCAGCCGTCACTACTTTAAGATAGTAAACACCTTTTGCCAATGTTGAAACATCCATTTTAGAATTGCTATCACTTGTGTGCAGTTTGCTTATACTCCTGCCACTGAGATCATATAACCCAACTTCTGAAATGCCAGTATACCCTGATAGATAAATATTTAATTTATCTTTTGCAGGGTTAGGATATATGGTAAATAGCTTTTGGTTAGCGAATTCAACTCCACCTTGCCTGCTTGCAGTGCCTAATGCCACTCGCAGTGTGTAGCAATTAGAAGGATCGCTCACTCCATGAAATCCTAATACCCTCGCATAATAAGTACCTGGGGCGATGGTGTAGTTGATAGTTTCACTTGTTGTACCCGGGTTTTGAGACGTTGTGATCACTGTACCTGCGCTGTTGAACAATGCAAGCGTGTAATCTGCAGGTAACGTACCTAAGGTTAAGGTAATGGTACCACCGTTAGTGATCACAAATTTGTAAAAATCAATATCCCTATCCACTTCCAATAAGCCATTTATATCTGTGTTAAATGGTATGGTAGCAGCCCCCGAAATTGTTCCGTTAGTGCTTACATCATACGGGCTCGGGCAAGTAGTATTTGAGCTGGTCATAAACTGTGCCATTGAATAACCGCTGGTACCATTAGCACCACAATTTGTACGCACCCTGTAATCGTATAACGAACCTGCGGCTAAACCACTAATGCCAACGGATGTTGACGTGGTTGCGGTAGCAGCGCTGATCCAGGTAGAAGAAGTATTTAGTTTATAATCCGCATCGTAGCTCGCAGCACCACTTACAGCCGTCCAGCTAATAGTAGCGCCAGTAGTAGTGATGGAAGATGCGTTTAACCCGGAAGGTGCATTACATACACCAGGATTGGCAGTGGTAAATTGCGCTGAAATTATATTTCCTGTACCAGAAGCGCATGTCGCACGTATTTTCCAGTCGTACACAGAACCAGCGGTTAAGCCTGTAAGGTTTACAGAAGTAGCAGGCTGGTTGATCGTAAGTTTTGTATTTGTACTTGCTGACTGCAATTTATAAAGTACCGTATAAGACTGAGCGTTTGAAACAGCCGTCCAGTTTAGTGTCGCTGAGTTTGTAGTAATACCCGACGCCGTTATTGGAGAAGGATCACCGCATCCAGCCTGGGTAGCAGTAGTAAACTGTGCTACAGTAAATCCGCTGGTGCCGATGGCGCCGCAATTGGTACTCACCCTGTAATCGTATAGTGAACCTGCAGCCAAACCACTAAGGGCAACAGAAGTTGAGGTGGTAGCAGTTGCAGCACTTATCCATGTAGATGATGTATTTAGTTTATAATCTACTGCATAGCTTGCTGCACCACTTACAGCAGTCCAGCTAACTGTCGCGCTTGAAATAGTGATAGAAGATGCTGTAAGGCCGGATGGAGCGTTACATACAGCAGGAGTAGCTGTAGTAAACTGCGCAGCAACCTGGCTTCCGCTTCCACCTGAGCACGTAGCACTCACTCTCCAATCATAAAGTGACGAAGAAGCTAAACCTGTAAGGTTTGCTGAAGTAGCAGTTTGTGCTGTTGAAAAGCTTGTCCAGGTAGATGATGAATTCAATTTATAATCTACCGCATAGCTCACAGCACCACTTACAGCTGTCCAGCTAACTGTTGCACCTGAGGTGGTGATAGAAGATGTTGTTAATCCTGTAGGGTTACCACAACTAACGGTACCGCCTATAGTAAAATTCGTATTGCTGATATCGAAAAAGATATTGCCTACAGATTCAATTTTTATTCTGGCTGTTGTTGTTGGTGTGGAAGGTATCACCAATGCTTCCGTGCCATCATTAGGTGTGCTTGCGGCAAGTACGGTAGGGAAGGTCTGCCCTCCATCAGTACTCAATGAAATTTTTACGTTCGCACAGCTAACCGGTGCAGCCGTTGTATTCGCCACACTCCAGGTAATGTTTTGTGTTGAGCCACCGGCATAAGTTACCGCAGTATTAGGTGCAGTCACAGCAAATGGCCCTGAAGCTGCACTTACTGTTACTACCATATCTGCAAAATTTGTCTGGCCCACTGAAACAGGTGAGGAAGAACTGTAAGGAGCGTTATCCCTAACCGTTAGCCTGAAGTTTAATGTTCTTGCAACCGAGCTTAAAGCTTCTATATTAGCTATTGCATCGCCACCCGGCAAAGGACCTGTTATAAGGCCACCCGCAAGAATAGTTGACAATTGTGGGCAATACCTTGTTGACGATATCGCGGGTCTGAAGGATAACCAGTTAGGGCCGGGTGTTTTGGTAGCGCTGGCTACGCTGTTTGCGCCTGTCTGTGCGGAAGTAGCATTATCGTTTTGCTCCCAGCAATAAGTAAGCACATCTCCTGCATCGGCATCGCTGGCTGAGCCGGTTAATGCAAAGGGGGTACTTTTTGGAATAGTGTAATTAGTCAATGCTGCAACCACTGGCGTGGAATTGCTTATAACCGTAGTAACCGGGCATGTTTTACTTGCAAGGTTGGCCTGTATCTGTGCAATAGAAGCTTCATGAAATATATCGATAGAATGCGGCGCTACGTCCTGGCTCGTAATACCTGCATAACCCATAATGGTAATGCCCGAACCTACCTCTTTATTAACACCGGTTCCTTCATTGCTCATTGAAAAAGTATGATTAGCGCCCATCTGGTGGCCCATTTCGTGCACCACATAATCTATATCAAAATTATCGCCCTGCGGAATTCCATCAGCAGGCGATGTGAACCCGCTGCCCTTTGACGCGTTAACACAAATACAACCGATACAGCCGGCGTTGCCACCACCACCGGAAGCGCCGAACAAATGCCCGATATCATAATTGGCGGCGCCAATAACATTGGTTAATGTTGTTTGCAATTGGCTGTTCCAGGCTCCGCCTGCGCCGGTAGAAGCCGGGGAATAAGGGTCGGTTGCTGCGTTGTAATAGATAACATTTGTTGTGGCTGCAATAAGATTTAAGTGAACTGCAAGATCTTTTTCATACACACCATTACACCTCGCAAGTGTAGCATTAATAGCCGCGAGCACAAGGCCTACCTGCGCTGAACTTGTTGCACCAAAATAGTTAGAATATTCTGCCGTAACTGATTGTGCCAAACGCATTACTTTTAAATCATGTGTGGACCTTAACACACTTTGCGTACCCATGCTTGCAGTTATTTCATTTGATAATTTTTCGTCTGGCGTCGTGCATGTCCATGGTAATTTGTTGGGCGATCTTTGTGACTTAAATACTGCATATACGTTATGGTCTTTTGAGTATGGCTCTATAAACTCATTTTCTTTCTCCGTTCTGAAAACCATTGTCTGCAAGCCTTGCGGAGAGATGCTTAACTTAAGGGTTGCATATTTATCAGTAATCCCCCTGCCTGAAAAGGCCCTGATCTCAGGGAACATGGCCTGCAGGTCAGGCTCAAAATTGGATGCTTCAAATACTTCAAATTGTTCAATTTGCCCATCCGCATTTGGCAAAGAAATTATTGTTGAGTGCGTTGTAGCATTTTTTATTGCTACAGTAAGCAATTCATTTCTTAAGGGAGGAGCATCTAAATCAAATAATTTGAATTGAGCGGGGAACGAAACCCTTGATACAGCCTTGTCAGTGATTGTTGGGGAAACACTGGTGTGAGCTGTCCAATGATTTTGTTGTGCCATTGCAGCATTCAATAATGTGCATGACAAAAAAACAAGTAACAGTTTCTTCATAATGGAGTTTATAGTTTTGTATAAAAATAATTTCAATTTATACTTATTTTTTTTCATTCTTAAATTGAAAACCAGATTTTTTTTGCCTTGTTGATAATTTGTAAAAACCGGCGGCGATACATTTAACGGCTATATCGGGCGTAACAGGGATAATAGAGGACAATTGCTCCCCTACTCAATTCCTACTCAATTTTGATGTTACGCCGGCTTTGGAGGAAAAGATGTTCCCGATAGCGCCCCCTGCGATACTTATTTTAAAAAAGGCTAACTGCTTTATGGAAGCTTTGGCCCCGGCCTCTTAAATGGAAAAATTTACGGAGAATTTTTAGCCGAAAAAGAAGGCATCATTACCACCGACGGGTTAGTTTTTACCACATATGCGTTGGTGTTTTATTTTAAAAAACCATCTTTAAATGTCATAGCAATATTGATTTTCTTTGCAAAAAAATCCATGCAAAAAAATGCACGGCAAGTTTTTTGTAAATTTGACTAACGCTTAAAACGAAGAAAGTATTAAACCGTTTCGATAAACTCTTACTGCTTCCTGTGCCTTTGTTTTTGCCTATGGAATGATTACCGCTATATAATTTACTGTTCAAACAATTAAAAAATTATGGCCATAAAATCAGCGTGTAAAAGATATTTGCAGTTTATGTTTTTTACTTTACTCACGGTTGCTTCGACTGCGCAGACAAGAGATGATGTAAACAAAAATAATGCTAAGCCGAAAGATACCTCGCAACCGAAACGGCCACGATATGTAAATGTAGATACTGTAAAAGCGGTACCGGTGGAAACAAAAACGCTCGTGCGATCCGTGCTCAGGCTTAAGAATATTTATCCCACAACAGATGCCATCGCGATATGCCGTATTTTAAACCCGGAAATATACCGGCACGATAGTACATTGAGTAATCACACAATCATTCTTCCCTATCTGCCTGATCCTCCATCTGATCTTCGCAAATCAATAAAAGATAATTTTAAAAAAGAATTGAAACCGGATGCGCAGGCAAACGATTTATATAGCGCTGCGTCTTTACGATTTGACACACTTGCAAATGTGTTTAGTGTTACCGATTTCTCTTTGATTGAAAACGATAGCGGCAATGTTTATAATAAAATTAAAAAATACCTGCCTCCGCTGGCAAACCTTGCAAAACGAGCCGCGAAAAACGCCCGCCGAACGAGCCAGAAAACTGTAAACATGCTTACCAAAGAAGTAGATGCGCTGAATAAAATTTTGCGCCAGTCTTCCGCAGCAGATTCTTTGGTAAATGATGATATGCAGAAAATTTATTCCCTGATGCAGGACATAAATACGCTTGTGTACCTCGTTAATGATAAGGAAATGCAAATTGATTCCCTTGCTGCCATAAACAGGAATGTCCGTGAAAACATTTACCTCGCTGCTTCCTACACTGTGCCGGTGGAATACCCGGCTGCCATGTCCGGTGATGATGATCCTCAAAAATTCAATATTTATGTTTTCAAAAAAAGCATATTAGAAGCGACCGGCGAACGCAACCCGGAGATGGACCTTTATACTATTTCTTATGTAATACCTGCGCTGGCAAGTGACCCGGACGAATGGAATACCATACCAAAAATGGCCTCAACAACAAGTGAAAGTTTTGCACCGGCAAGGTTTACATTTTCTATAAAAGATAACCGCACAGGCAAGTCTTATGAAGCTACAGCCGATCTCTTTGATGCAGCAAAAGATCCGAATGAAAAATGGACATTGATGGATCTTTTCAATCCACACCCGGTTTACCGGTTAATGTTTTTGATTCCATAATTATATCCCGTTATACATTTTAATTTAATAATGGCGACAAACATATTTATCAGTTACCGGAAAGACGACAGCAAATGGAATACACAGATTCTTTATGACCGGCTTAGACAATTCTTCCCCGCGAAATCATTGTTTAAAGATTTCAATACCATCAAAGCAGGCGCAAACTATCGTGAATCCATTGACAGCGCTTTGAAGAAGTGTAATGTGCTGCTGGTAGTAATGGGGAAAGATTGGTTGAACATAACGGATACCGATAAACGCAGAAGGCTGGAAAATCCTGAAGACCTCGTGAGAATTGAAATAGCTACGGCTTTGCAAAGAAACATTCGTGTGATACCTGTACTGTTTGACAACATTAATGTGCCGGCTCAATCAGCGCTTCCCACAGATCTGCAGCCTCTGACCCTGCGCCAATGTATCTCAATTTCGGAAACAAATTTTGACTACGACATCAGGCATCTTGCAGAGGCGATAAAAAACAAAACCATTGAAAAAAAGGACGCTTCATTCTTTACTTCGCTGCTTAAGTATAGGATCATTATCCCCGCAATATGTTTTGTAATTATCGGTTGGCTGGTAAGTAAGTTTGGAGGTGTAAGGTCTTTGCGGACGACTTATTTCTTCCTGCTGCTGATAACCCCACTTATTATTTCGCTGATTGTCTCCGCCTTTTTAAAAACCAGGCTCAATGATATTTTGCGAAAAAAGTTTCAGCGAATTGCCATCATCTCATTTATATTTTTTTTTGTAAGCCTGATGGCTTACATATATTTTTACCAGCAGCATACATACCAATATAAAGGCTTCGGTGGCGGCAGTATTACTTATATAAAAGGAGGCAATTATACTTCGCTGGCAGATTCCATAAAAGCTAATCACCCAAACATGACTGATGCTGATATGCTTAAAAAATTCCTCGGAGGGCCGGGTGAGGCAGCAAGACTGTGGACAGAATCTTCATTGCGGTCAGCAGGGTTTTACCTGGTCTTGTTGTTTGAACTTATTGTAATCTTCGCAAGCGCTGTGATTGCCATATTATTGGAACTGCTTTATTTTAAATATAAACCTTCATAATTATTCTTTCACGGTGGGGAAGAGAGTAATGGAGTTTGCGCAGAGAAAGAAACAACTCGGCGTGATCTCTGCTTCCCCTTCCCTGCGGTTGCCTTCTATTTATTTTATTCGGTACGCAATGATGTTACAGGATTGGCTACTGCCACTTTTATTGCCTGGAAACTTACCGTTATTAAAGCGATGAATAAAGCGACTATACCGGCTATAAGAAACATCCACCACGAAATTTGTATGCGATAAACATAATCCTGCAACCAGCTATTCATGGCAAACCATGCAATAGGTGATGCAATGATCATTGCAATAAAAACCAACAATAAAAATTCTTTTGAAAGCAGGTTGAATAACGTGCCCGGGCTTGCACCTAATACTTTTCTTATACCAAATTCCTTTGTGCGCTGTTCGGCAGTAAACATTACGAGTCCCAGTAAACCCATGCATGAAATAAATATCGCCAGGAACGCAAAGTAGCTGGCGAGCTTACTTACAACCTCTTCGCTCTTATAAAGTTTTTCATATTCGTCATCAGAAAATTTATAAGTAAAGGGAAATTTTGGGTTGATTGTTTTACAAACGTTTGCCAGGCTTGCTAACGCCTCTTTTGTTTTGCCCGGCTCTGTTCTTACAAGCGCTGCGCCCCACCCCACATCTTCACCAAACCGTAACACTAATGGATTGATTTCTTCGTGCATGGAATTGAAATGAAAATCTTTTATCACGCCTATTATCTTTCCCGGCTTTTACCAGAACGTAAGTGGTTTACCAATTGGATCCTTGTAACCAATAATTTTCAACGCTGATTCATTAATGAGATATCCAACGGAATCTGTAGGAAAGTCTTTTGAGAAATCCCTTCCCTGCGCAAGCTGTAGATGCATTGTCTTTACAAAATCGTAACCAACCGCGGACTGTGTGAATTGAATGTCGAGGTTGGGATCTTTTCCCTCCCACTGCACACCACCCGTTCCATTATCTATACGCGTAGGAATATCCGTGATGCGGGACACTTCTTTTATACCCGGCATATTTCCGACCTGGTTTTTGAACAATATATATTTTGCTAAAAGATCGCCCTCGAGCGGCACATACAAAAGATTTTCCCTGTCGTAACCAAGATTGGCCGTTTGGATATAAGTTACCTGTTTGCTTACCACAATTGTTCCTATAATTAATATAATAGAAAGCATGAATTGAAAAACAACCAACCCTTTGCGAAACCACGACGCTGTGCCTGAAAATTTTGGCATTCCTTTTAAGACGCGAACAGGCTTGAACGATGATAAATACAAAGCCGGATAGCTTCCGGAAATAAAACCCGTTACGAATAATAAAGCAACAATGCTTAACCAAAAGTTCAAACTGTAAAATGGAATATGAATTTGTTTCCCTGCAAGCTGGTTGAACTGCGGCATTGCGAGCATCACCATTACTAATGAAATGATCACGGCGATTGACACCACCAATAAGGCCTCGCCGATAAACTGCCGTATCAATGCAAAGCGCCTTGCACCGACTACCTTTCTTACACCAATTTCCCTTGCCCGTTTTACGGAGCGGGCTGTAGTGAGGTTCATGAAATTGATACATGCTATCAGCAAAATAAAAATGGCGACAATACTGAAGAGCGTCACATATTGAATTCTGCCACCGGATAAGTTTCCGTTCTTATCAAAATTGGAATACAGGTATACGTTACCATAACGTTCAATGCCAAGCCTTATGTAAGAATGTGCGGTTTGCTCTTTATTATAAGCATCGAGGAACCGGTTGATTTTCTTTTCAAATGCTTTTGCATTGGTTCCTTCCCGGAGCATAACGAAACATCGCGGCCCATTGTTTGTCCAGTCTTTCGCCCAGCTATTACCTTCAAGAAATAATTGCCAGCTAAGCATGTAATCAAATTGTTCAGTGCTGTTTTGAGGAACATTATCAAACACCGCTGCTATTTTCAAAACAGAATTGTTTTGATAGCGGATTGCTTTACCAATTGCCGCTGCAGGCGAGCCAAAAAATTGCTCTGCCATTTTTTTTGAAATAGCAATATCTGAAGGTGATTGCATGGCCGTTTTAATATCTCCCTGCAAGAGTGGATAGCTAAACATTTTAAAAAAATCTGCGCCGGCGTAGTTGCCGTTTTCTTTTATTATTTTATTGTTTGCCTCGAAAGTGCTTAGCTCTCCCCAGGCGCAATTCGCAGCGTATTGCACTTCAGGCAATACTTTTTTCATTTCAGCAGCCATTATACCGGGGCCGCCATGAAAGGCATCCACCTTACCGTCACGGTACTGCCTTTCATAGATGCTATAGAGTTGCTTGCCATTTTTGTGAAAGGCATCTATATTTTTTTCATCATTTACCCAAAGCATTATTAAAAGTCCGCAAGCCAGGCCCAGTGCAAGGCCCATAATATTTATGAAAGAAAATATTTTATTCTTCCAAAGATTTCTGAAGGCTGTCTTGAAATAATTTTTGAACATAAAAAAAGTTTTATTTGTGCCTGTTGGATTAAGCTTTTACATGATCATTTGATAATTAATTATTCGGTGCGCAACGATTTTATCGGATTAGCTATTGCCGCTTTTATTGCCTGGAAGCTTACTGTAATTAATGCGATAAACAATGCAGCAAATGCGGCGATCACAAATATCCACCAGCTTATATTGATCCGGTAAGCAAAGCTTTGCAGCCATTTATTCATTGCCCAGTACGATAATGGAAATGCAATAAGGCATGCAATGAATACTAATTTTATAAAGTCTTTGGAAAGCATCCGTGTTACTTCTGTTACACTTGCACCAAGTACCTTGCGAATGCCTATTTCTTTGGTTCGCTGTTCTGCCGTATAGGTAGCCAGGCCAAATAATCCAAGGCAGGCAACCAGTACCGTTAGTATGGCGAAAATATTAAGGATCGTCCCGGTCTTTTGTTCTGCTGAATATGTTTTATTATACAAGTCATCCATGAAAGTGTAAGTGAAAGGCTCATCGGTATTAAACTTATCCCACTGTGTCTTCATCGTTGCAAGCAAGCCCTGTACATCTGCTGTTTTTATTTTGAATATCAAACCCCAATCTGGTTGCAGCATCATTAACAAAGGTGAAATGGGTTGATGCAGTGATCTAAAATTGAAATCTTTTACTACGCCAATTACACGAAAAGGGACATTAACACCACGGTTACTGTTTTCTCTTATAATTGTTTTGCCAACAGCGTTCATTATCCCCCAGCCGAATGTACGGGCAGCCGCTTCATTTATGATGAGACCGGTTGAGTCCGTTGCAAATTCTTTTGAGAAATTTCTTCCTGCCACCATTTGCATTCCAAGTGTAGGAATGTATTGCTCATCCACATGGTATTCAACCGAAGTCAACATCTGGTCATCGTGGCCTTCGGGATATGATAAGGCATTATTGTTATCGCTGGGGCCGGCTGGCTTATAAGCAGACACCGTTGCGTTTACAATACGCGGATCTTTCAATAAGATTTGCTTATATATCTGTTCATCTTTCCCCAAAGCCCAGGAGTTGGGCAGCACGAGTAGTTGTTCTTTATCGTATCCCAATTTTTTTTGCTGTATATACTTCATCTGTTGCCACACGACGATGGTACTGATAATTAATCCAACAGAAATGAAAAACTGGAACACAACCAGGCTACTTCGCAAACCAAAACTTTTATTACCGGCAGTAAATTTTCCTTTTAATACGGCAATTGGCTTAAAAGAAGAAAGAAAAAAAGCTGGATATATCCCGGCGATAATACTCACCAATAAGCCCATCAAAATAAACGCTGCAATCACCTTTACATCAAAACCAAAGCTTAAATTTTTTCCGGAAATATCATTGAATAAAGGCAAAGCAAGTTGTACCAACACATAAGAAATAATCATCCCGATGCATACCAATAATGCAGACTCCAGCAAAAACTGTTTGATCAAATCAAATTTTCGGGAGCCAATTACTTTGCGAACACCGACTTCTTTTGCACGTTTTGACGCACCCGCTGTAGATAGATTAATAAAATTAATGCAGGCTATCAGCAACATAAAAATGGCTATAGCCCCAAAGATGTATACATACATTGCGCTGCCGCCGGGCTCAAGTTCCGTGGTTGTGTCGGAATAAAGATGAATAGAAGTTAACGGTTGCAATGCGAAGCCTAACTCATTGCCTTTTGTTCTGAACTGTGATAGACTTAAACCCATTTCTTTCTGTATCTGCGGACCCATATATTTTTCCACCATGCCGGGCAGTTTTGCCTGCAAACTTTTATAATCGGTTCCCTTCTTCAATAACAAATAAGTGAAGAACCCTGATCTCATCCATGAATCTGATGTTGCGTCGCTCCATCCTTTTAGCGATGCAAACATGGCGAAATGAAAATGTGAGTTAGCCGGAACTTTATCAATTACGCCGTTTACTTTATATAAATCCTTGTTCTTATTAAAGCCAAGGGTCTTGCCAACAGGCTCCTCACCACCAAAATATTTCTTTGCCACTTCTCTTGTAATCACGATTGTGTTCGGCTGAAGCAATGCGGTCTTTGCATCGCCATCAATAAAAGGCAGTGTGAACACATTGAAAAAATTGGGATCAACAAAAGCAACTTCATCGTCTTTAAAACTTTTGTCTTTATAAGTAACTTTTGGACTGCCATACTGCATCAACCTTGTCGCATCATCCACTTCCGGGAAATCATTTTTCATCGCCTGTGCCACGGGCGGCATTACATTACCCTCACTTATTTTTCCGCCATTCATGTTAGCCTTAAAAACAATCCGCACAATGCGATCAGCATTTTTATTGAAGCGGTCAAAGCTCAATTCATCCTGCACATACAGCATGATGATAAAGCAAACTGAGATGCCGATAGATAAGCCAGCAATGTTGATGAAAGAAAAAATTTTATTTTTCATCAGGTTACGCCACGCGATTTTGAAATAATTTTTTAGCATACGAATCAGTTTGATGGATTTACAATGACGACCGGGTATAGTTTACTTAGAACCAATTCCTGTCTCCCAAAATATTGCCGGGAAGTTATGTTTTGATTGTTAGGATATTATAATTGTTACATGTTGGCGGAGTGTTCGGTTTTGATACGATGGGTGTTCGGTTTTGTAAATATTTGGTCGCAAACTAAGTTTAGCAGTTTTAGGATTTAATGGTTTTAAGAATAGCAGGAGAGTCTCTTTCACATGGGTCACCAGCGGATACCGGCCCAACATTGGAAATATAACTACTGCTTGACTTAATAACATTGCACGCTGCGACGTCAAAATAAAAGCCGCTTGAGGAGGAATATCGAAGCAACCGAATTTGCTTTCTGCCGAAGGTTGCGACACATCAAGAAAGAGGTTGAACCGGTACGAAATAGAAATCCGTATTGTCCAAATCAACCTGCTACAAAGTCTACTGTACACCTCAACGATTCTATAGTCAGACCTTATTTTTGTCATAGAAAATTTACAATTTTAAAATCAACACAATGACAACATCAGATTTCACAACTATACTTTTAGTGTCTCAATCTCCGGAGGAAATATTTAACACCATTCTCAACGTTCGCGGATGGTGGTCGGGTTTGTATTCTGAAGAAATCAAAGGCAACACCTATAAATTGAATGATGAGTTTACATTTCGTGCGGGAGAGGGCACCCATTATTCCAAACAAAAATTAATAGAATTAATCCCGGGTAAAAAAGTTGTCTGGCTTGTGACAGATAGTAAACTAACTTTTATTGAGAATACAAACGAATGGCAAGGCACGAAACTTTGTTTTGAAATCTCTAAAGTAGGTGACAAAACGCAAATCCGGTTTACTCATCTCGGTTTACTTCCTACGATAGAATGTTACAATTCCTGTTCTACTGCATGGACGCAGTATATCCAGGAAAAATTACTGAGTTTAATAACACACAGGAAAGTATTACCAGTTAATACTTGAAATTACTTTGTGGAAGTGAAAGAATACAAATGATCCACGCAATGTTCTGGAAGGCGAAATGCGGTCAAATTGTGCCGGAGCAATTCTTTTATTAAGAACCTTTTCTACCAGCTAATACTAAGTATAGTCTTATAGAGATGAGGTTTAGATAACCACATGGCAATAAAATTCCAAATCATTAAAATCATTATCGCAGCCAGGAGTCGTTCTGTCAGAATCTTCGAATCCCACAAGGACTTTGTCTTCAGGGGGGTAATTAATTAAAACCGCATGCTTTTTTAATTTAGAATCCACTTCGGGATTTAGTGCATCGTTTGAACAAAAGTGAACGGCATTATTATTCAGCGTGGCAGTTTTCATTTGCCATGCGTTGCGCATTAAAACAAACCCAATAGATGTGCCTGCTTCAAATTTTCCGATATTAACTTTATCCCCGGCCCTTAGGGGACTCCCTCCTCCTACATGCGGAAAAACATAAGTAATAATCTTTATGTCTTTCGCAGTAGCCGGAGATTGGCCGGTTCTATATGTATAAAAACCAAGAGCATTGGCTTGCGCTGCGCCTTGCTTTATGAATGTAATAAAGACATCGGAAGTACGGGTAATTACAATATCTGCTATGGCAGGATTGCTCAATAGTTCGGGATGTGAATCTCTTAAATTTTTACCATCAACAAGTATATTATTAAGGTAGGCTAATAAAGAAGAAGAAATCTGCTCTGCTGATATTAAATAATTAGGCTTTCCCGCTGAATCATAACTTCCTAAAAACTGGTAAACTGTTGAAGTAAATTCCACCGGAACAGTGGTCGGCGGTAACTGCGTTTCTGATGATTTTTTACAAGAGGCAAATAGAAAAACAATGCCTAAGATGAGAGTGTACAAAACATTTTTCATTGTATTGTCGCTTTTGGGGGGGAAATATTTAGGTAAAATTATGCAAAACACTCAGAGCTTTAGTTTTAACTTTTTCGCTATGCCCCTGATCTACAAAAAGTTTCCGGCTCGTTTGCATATTTATTCAAAATTGTTCCAATCAATTTAACAACCTTCATGACACAAAAACAGAATAGATAGTTGCAAGTCCTGGTATCATAAAATGCTTTTTTTATTTTTTCTTGAAAATAGCATTAGTTAGGCAAATATCCCAACAACTTAACCAGGATTATCATGACATTTATTACCCGGCAGATATTTTTATTATCCGGCATAAATTATTACAAACTGAGGTTTGACAATGTTTTAAAGTCACGAAAGCATGCTAATATTTCAGGCGGCACCTAAGCCCCTTTTTTAAAACGAGCTCCAAATAAACATTGGCATCTTGTATTTAAATTTGCAGGATCTGTAAATAATTTAAACAACAAAACAATGCGCAACAACCATGAAATAGATTACCGTATTTACGGTGAAGAAATGCAATATGTAGAAATAGAACTTGATCCCAATGAAACGGCCATTGCCGAGAGCGGCGCTTTCATGATGATGGATGACGAGATACAAATGCAAACAATTTTTGGAGATGGCAGCCAGCGGCAAAATAGTGGCGGTATTCTCAATAAAATATTAGGCGCAGGCAAGCGCTTGCTTGTAGGAGAAAGTTTATTTATGACAGCATTCACCAACGTGGGTGCCGGTAAAAAACAAGTCAGTTTTGCTTCGCCTTACCCCGGTAAAATAATACCCCTTGACCTGATGGAGCTGGGTAATAAAGTTATCTGCCAGAAGGATGCTTTTCTTTGCGCGGCTAAGGGAGTGAGCATTGGCATTGACTTTCAGCGGCGCCTCGGCACCGGGATATTTGGTGGTGAAGGATTCATAATGGAAAAACTTGAAGGCGATGGGCTTGCATTTGTTCATGCAGGCGGACATGTATTTGAAAAAGAATTGAAGGCAGGTGAATTGATTAAAATAGATACAGGATGCCTTGTTGCTTTGACGCAATACATCAATTACGATATACAATTTGTTGGTGGCATTCGCAATACTGTTTTTGGCGGTGAAGGATTATTCTTTGCCACATTAAGAGGGCCGGGAAAAGTATGGATACAAACGTTACCCATCAGCCGGTTGGCAAGCCGCATCTTAAGTTATAGTGTACACCGCAAAGAAGAAGGCAGCATTCTTGGAGGCATTGGCAATATGCTGGATGGGGATGGATTTTAAATTATGAACAGGTAATAAATTATTGCTCAATTTGCAAAAAGGGCTGTCATGAAAATTTAATTCGTGACAGCCCTTTTTAGTTTCATAAGGACTATTATTTCTTAATTATCGCCAGTCTTCACGCGGCTTTGTTCGTCAGAAGCTCCACCTGTTTTTCTGCGTTGTTGGTTTTTAACTGGCTTACCAAAACGATAGCTGAATGTGAGAGAGGCAGCACGGCTATCCCTTGTGTTCTTTATGGACACATCAATATCCTGGTAGTTGACATACCCGCTGAAATTCTGCGATTGAAATATATCCCTAACACTTAGTTTTACGGTTCCTTTATTTTTTAGCACCTGCTTCGCTACGCCAGCATCCATACGCCACATCGGATTTATTATTATCTGTCCTTCTATTCCTTTGGACCTGTACCAGCCACTAAGTTCAGCACTCCAGCCTTTTTTAAATTTAAACTGGTTGCTAATATTTGAGAAGAAGGTGATGTTGTTCACGTTTAGATAAGCCCCATTGAGGTCACCTTTAAAATTATCATGCGTTACATTGGTATAGATATTTGAAGAGAGAAATTTGGTAACCGGAAAGTTAGCACTCACTGCAAGCCCATAATTTGTTTTAGAAGCTATGTTGTCTTTGGTTTGAAATGTTTTTCTTTCACTGGTTATTTGCTTCAGCACATCAGAGATGGCATTATTCGTTTTGCTATAATTAATGGTCGTGGTTAAAAAACCATTATATGTGTGCGACAATTCAATATTATCAGTAAACTGCGGCTGTAGCAAAGTGTTGCCTACTTCGTAAGTGTATTCATCAAGAAAATAATAAAAGGGATTCAAATCCTGGTAAGCAGGGCGGTCAATGCGGCGACCATAATTCACCGAAAATGTATTTTTCTTATCTGCTTCAAAACTTAGGTATGCCGTTGGAAAAAGGTTTACATAATTTTTTGTAAAGGATGAATCGGCTCTCGTAGAATTACCCACCTGGTGGCCCTGCGCATTTGTATTCTCTGCACGTACGCCGAGTTGCAAACCCCATTTCTTTATCTGCCTGCTATAATTTAAGTAGGCAGCATTTATGTTTTCTTTATAAATAAAATGGTTGGTTTTGCCTTCATCTGTTTCATAGCCGGTTGATGTTTTATTTTGATATAAGGCATCATTATCAGTTGTTACATAGCTGCTCTTTAAACCTGCTTCAAGCTTCGCCGATTTTTTAAGAGGAAAAGTAAAATCAGTTTTTGCCGAATAAATATTTACTGTTGAGGGCAATGTTCCCATCAATTGACTTGTTGGCCTGATAGGAGAATAGTCAGGATATAGAAAACTATTATTGAACAACTGATCGGATGTTTGATAATAAGTCAGGTAATCCATATCAATGGTAAATTCTTTTCCTGTTGTATCAAAATCGTGACGCATGTTAAAATTAGCAGAGAAGTTATTTGAATTTTGTTTCTGTGTGCTTACAGCTTTTAAAATAGAATCAGTCTGGTTATGCGAATTTTTTAAAAGCGTAGTGTTGTCCCCATCATTGTGGCCAGGATTTATATAACCGGACAATACAAAGCCAAGCGTAGTTTTTTTATTTGCATAAAAATCCATTCCAACTTTAAGGTTCTGATAAGTAGAATTATGATTCATTAATGATGACTGATCAAAAATTGTTTCAACTTCTTTGGTAGAAAGGTTCCTGAATTTTCTTGTAAGTGTGAGGTCATTATATCCCCGCCAGTAAGAAACACCATAATTGCCAAAGAGATTCACCTTGCCTGTGCGATAGTTAAGATTTAAACTGTTATTCGTCCTGGTAAACTTACTTTGAATAATGGTTGCACTAAGGCTGCCGTTAAGGCCTTTCATTTTATTTTTCTTCGTCTTAATGTTGATTACGCCAGAGTTGCCCGAAGCATCATATTTAGCCGAAGGATTGGTCATTATTTCAATTTGATCAATAGCTGATGAAGGCATATTTTTTAGCAGGTTAGCAAGTTCCTGCCCACTGAGATAAGCGGGTTTTCCATCCATCATTATCATTACACCCTGCTTTCCTTTCAGGCTAATATTACCATCTTTATCCACGGTAACGCCGGGCGCTTTTTCCAACACTTCAAGCGCTGTTGTTCCTGCATTGGTAATAGATGCATCTACATTTATCACAGTGCGGTCAATCTTCCTTTCTATAAATGGCTTTTTAATGACGGCGGCCACTGTTACTGCATTAAGGGTTTTTACATTGTCTTTTAATTGAAGCACTCCGGCGGAAAGGGCTTCCCCGTTTTTTATTTCAAGCGACGAACTGTAAACTTTTAAATGGCCTATCGACGTAGCCATCAAAAGATATTTTCCATTTAAAATATGGTCAAAAGCGAAATTGCCATTTTTATCAGTCAGGCTAATCTTCACAAGCGAAGAGTCGCCGGCTTTTAAAAGCGAAACGGTTGCTGCATCAATAATTTTTTGATCTCCCCCATCGGTAACTTTCCCGGTAATGGTACCAGTTAAAGTTTGAGCAAGTAGTAATTTAGAGGCAATTAAAAATATTAGGGTTAAAATAGCAGATTTTGTCATGGTTGATGTTATTACTATGTTTTAAATATTACAGAACAAAACTAAGTACTTTGTTTAGCATAGTACATAATTATACATGGAAGGTTAAAAAAGTTTGTGAACGGTTGAGGGAATTTGGGATGGTACGAAACAGATAGAGAAAAAGTTACAATGAATTTGATCAAGAAAATAGCGAGTTCTCATAAATAAAAACGAGAGAGCAAGCCCGAACTAAGGCTGAAAAGAATAGCTATCAACGATTGACAACAATTTATCCGAATATTTATTCCTGAGTTTTTACAACAGCAGGCCTTCTTCTTGAAGTAGATATTATTAGCCACATAAAACCGGTAATAACCAAAGCGGTTGAAATGAGCTCGGCCTGCGTGGGATGCAGCCCGAAAATAGAATAGGTAGAGTTTACACGGATGGTTTCTACTAAAAACCTTTCTATGCCATTCATAATTAAATAAATTGAAAACATTACCCCCGGTATTTTTATTTTCTTTCTTATCAACCATAGTGTAAGAAAGAAAATGCCACAGGTTATCGTTTCGTAAAAAGGCGTTGGGAACACCGGCTGCGGCAGTGCCCTGCAATATTTTCCTTCACAATCCGGAAGCAAAATACCATCTTCATTTACATTGTGCGGATAGGTATAGGCAAACATCCATGTGGGTAAAAATGACGGGCCTCGAAAACTTTTATGAGGAACTTTTTCAAGAGATTCTGCATGCCTGTCGGTAACAAAATTGGAACTTCCATTTGGATCAGCTACCGAGCCATTCAAAAAGTAAGTAGAATTTTGAGCAAGCTTTGCTTTAAACTCATCTGAAGTAGCCGGCACTGAATGCCCCGGCACATCACTAATATATGCACTATTGAAAATGCCCCAATCCCCATCGCCTGCTACCTGGCAACCAATGCGGCCGATGGCATAAGCGATCATCATGGCAGGTGCTATGGCATCGGTTAAATGTACAAGGCCGATGCCTTTTTTTCTGGCATAAATGCAAATGGCAACACCTGCACAAATAAGGCCTCCATAAAATGTAAGCCCACTTGGTGAAAGCAAATTGCCGAGGGGATTTTGAATAAACCGGTCCCAGTTTTCCAGGTTATCGAAAAGCTTGGCTCCAAGTATTCCAAATATCAGAGCAAAAATAACTATGTCCCCCACCCTGTCATGCGGCCATATTCTTACGATTCGTTTCTCAGGCTTTGCAAGCTTGTGTTTATTTTTTTCCTGGTATTTTAAAAACATAAGCAACGCTGCAACGGCTATTCCGCCGATTATATTTCCATTAGACGAGAAAATATATTCCTGTAAATCTACCCCCTGCGAACGGCTGGCGATGAACACCCCAATAATTTTATAACCAAAAATGAAACCTATTATTCCATTAATCAGCAAATCAAAAAGAGAAACAGGTTTGCCTACCACGATCGTTTCTTCCCTCGGCTGCAAAAGTCCTAACTTCTCCTTACGCTTTAGCTCCGACGTAAAAAAATATGCAGCCACTACAAATGAAAGAGCAACGAAAATCCCAAAAGTGTAGAAAATTTTAAAGGCACCGATTTTCCAACCGAACCAGTCATTAATAGCATAATATAAATTGGGATACATAGCAGCCTTTTATTGGCAAATAAACAATTTATTTGTTTACTTAAATGGATTACAAAATTAATGTTCTACTTCAGTGAGCAGTTTAGCAACCCGAGAATAGATATATAAATAAATACAAAAGCACTCCTAGGGTGATGCCTTTTATTAAACATTATGCGATCAGAACTAAGCGAACGTTTTGGACAACGTGATTCGCCCGTTATTGCGTTTTGCTCTCTTAGCAATATTCTTCAAAAGCCGCCGAAAGATTGTTCGCTATCATTTGAGCAGATCTGCCTTCAATACTATGTCTTTCAATAAAATGAACAAGTTTACCATCTTTGAATAGTGCGATGGAGGGAGATGATGGAGGATACGGCAGCAAATGCTCACGTATTTTATTTACCGCTTCTGTGTCAAAACCCGCAAAGGTTGTGGTTAAATGATCTGGCTTTTTTTCGCTTTGAGCCACAGCCATTAAAACCCCCGGACGAGCCGTCCCTGCGGAACATCCGCAAACTGAGTTAATTACTACCAAAGTTGTCCCTTCTTCATTCACGGCTTTATCAATTGCTTCATCGGTTGTTAAATCGTCAAAACCATTAGCTGTCAATTCCTGCTTCATGGGTATTACTATTTGTGCTGGATACATTTCTTTTAATTTTTTTAGACTGCAAATTTACTGCACTTCTATCTTATTATGACATTGAATTTTTAGTGACTTTTGTAATTCTGTCACAAAAAATATACAAATCAGCCACAATGTCTTATAAAAGTTGCAATTATTGAAATGGTATTTATTTTGATCTGGAGAAGTAAATTTTTAAAAAACCATAAAATTAAAAAATATGACACTCGTAAAATTAAATCAGCCAGGATCAAGGTCGTTAAACGCTTTCCTTGACAGTTTTTTAAATGAAGCTCCCTCTGCAAACAATGGCAGCTTAAACTTTCCCGCTGTGAACATCAATGAAAATAAAGATGAATACCAGCTTGAATTCAATGCGCCAGGAAGAAACAAAGAAGACTTCAAAATCACTGTTGAAAAAAATATTCTTACCGTTTCTTTTGAGAAAAAAGAAGAAAAGAAAGATGAGAACAAAAAAGAAATCAAAAGAGAATTTACGCTGCAGTCTTTTAAAAGGTCATTCACTTTAGATGAAAAAGTTGCCGCAGATAATATTGCCGCAAAATATGAAAATGGAATCCTTTACCTCACACTTCCCAAGAAAGAAGAAGTAAAAATTCAACCTAAAGAAATCGCTATCAGCTAACTTGGTAGAAAGCAATTTCTATTTAAAACCTCTCAGCAATGGGAGGTTTTTATTTATACCCCAATATCTTAAGCATGCTTTGCGCGGTTTGTTCTTTAGCATATACCCAATCTATCAGCTTGCCGTTTTTATCTTTATCAACGATTATATGTTTGGGAGAAGGAATCATGCAATGCTTAATTCCCCCATAGCCGCTTATCTGGTCCTGGTAAGCTCCTGTATGGAAGAAGCCCAAATATAAAGGCTCACCATTGCCCACTTTTGGTAAAAAAACTTCGTTGATATGCTCTTCAGAATCGTAATAATCATGACTGTCACAGGTTATTCCGCCAAGCGTCACTCTTTGATATTCTTCATTCCATTTATTGATGGGAAGCAATAAAAACTTCTCTCCTATTCCCCATGTATCCGGAAGAGTGGTAATAAACGATGAATCAATCATATACCAGGTCTCGCGGTCGTTTTGTTTTTTCTCGCCTATTACACTATAAATATGGGCCATGCTTTCTCCAACTGTATAGCTGCCAAATTCCGTAAAAATATCGGGCATCGGCACCCTTGTTCTTTTGCAGGCTACCTTTATATTCCGTACGATTTCGTTTATCATAAACTGGTAGTCGTATTCAAAACCCAATGAATGTTTTATAGGGAAACCGCCGCCAATATTAATAGAGTCAAGCTCCGGACAAATTTTTCTAAGTTGGCAATAAAGATTAATGATCTTATTAAGCTCACTCCAATAATAGATGTCATCTTTGATACCTTTATTTAAAAAAATATGCAGCATCTTTAGCTGGAACCTGTGTTCATTTCCTTCTATTTCATCCACATAAAACTCGAGTATATCTTTTGCACGTATGCCTAACCTTGAGGTATAAAAAGGAAATGTTGGCTCTTCTTCTGCCGCTACCCGAATGCCTATATTAAATGGCACCCTTACTGATTTACGATAAGCAGCAAGTTCATCTTTATTATCAAGCACCGGTATCACATTTTTAAAACCTGTGTTTAGCAACCGCGCAATCCTGCTTATGTAAGGCTTTTGCTTAAAGCCATTGCAAATAATAAAAATGTCCTTTGTAATCTTTTTGCCTTCATAAAGCTTATGGATGATCTCTATATCGTAAGCATATGACGTTTCGAGATGAATATCGTGCTCAAGCGCCTCTTCCACAATAAAAGAAAAATGAGAACTTTTTGTACAATAACAGTAATTATAACTTCCCTCGTACTTATGTTTTTTAAAAGCGTTGGCAAACATTTTCTTCGCCTTAGTTATTTGCATTCCTATTTTAGGCAAATAGGTCAATTTTAAAGGCGTGCCGTACTTATCAATCAATGCTTTTATATCCACATTGTTATAATGGAGATAATCATCTTTGAGATCGTAATCTTCCTGCGGGAAATTAAATGTCTGGTTTACTAAGGCATGATAGGAATTAGTCATTAAGATTTTTTGAGATTTTAGGTTTTACAAATGTAAATGAATGATGTATTCTCCATAACAAAAAAAACCGTCCCAATTTTTTTAGGGGCGGTTTATAATATAGTTATCTTTTCAATTTACTTAACTGATTGGATAAGGCTCTTGAAACTTTCCGGCTCATTCATTGCCATATCTGCAAGAATTTTCCGGTTAAGCCCGATATTTTTTTCAACAAGCTTATGCATGAATTGACTATAGTTCATTCCTTCTTCTCTCACCGCAGCATTTATACGTGCTATCCACAAAGCGCGGTATTCACGCTTCTTAAGCTTACGGCCTACATAGCTATAGGTCATTCCTTTTTCCATTACGTTTTTCGCAACGGTATATACATTTTTTCTTTTACCGTAATATCCTTTAGCGGCTTTAAGAACTCTTTTTCTTCTCGCCCTTGATGCAACTGAATTTTTTGAACGTGGCATTGTAATTATTTTAGATTTTGGGATTTTGAATTAAGAATTAATCTCAACTCCACACCCGCTTAATTTTTTATTTAAATTTCCTATTGAGACATCCTGGCCTTGTCCCCCTTTAGGGGCTAGGGGTCACTTCATCCTAAGCAACCTCATTACAAACGGGCGGTTAGCCGCGCTTACAATCCCGGTCTTACGCAAATTGCGTTTACGCTTGGTTGATTTTTTTGTTAAGATGTGTCGCTTGTAAGCTTTTTGATAAGTAATTTCACCGGTACCGGTTACTTTAAAGCGCTTCTTGGCGCTGGAGTTGGTTTTAACCTTTGGCATTATAGTAATTTTATTTTTACACCCTGCTGGCGCCTCCGAACAGACGGAGAACTTTATGGAGCCTTGTGGGTAATATGTTTTATAGAGAACAGCGTTTAGTCAAACATAAAATTCTAAACGGGGTGCAAAAGTAATAAATAATTGTTGAAAATGTTATCCTAAAATATAGTGAGATGGCAGATATTTATTTAAGCTAGTCACATTAGCAGCGGCTGGCTTGTGAAATGCAATAGCTTTAAAATTCGAAATTTTTATTTAATGATTGCTAAATTAATACCTCTACATTATTATATTCTTCTAATTCTTTTTTGTGGATTGAGCCAAAATGCTTTGGCACAAAAAGAGGATGCTTTTAATAAAATAAGAACGCTTCCCGAAAAACTTCAATCTTTATCCTTCGGTGATATTAAACCCGGAGGATGGTTAAAAGAACAGGTTGAGCAAAATCTGGCTGGATTCACCGGTCACCTTGATAGCCTGGCGCCTTCGCTTATTGTAGAGGATGAAATATACGGGAGAGGCCGGCTTTCTAACAAAATAAAACATAAGGATGTGGGCGCTTTGGGAGACGCCGGTGATTGGCAGGCGCAGTTTCTTTGGTGGAACAGTGAGAGCCAAAGTAATTGGTGGGACGGCTATATACGCAGCGCAATTTTAACCGGCAATCAGCAGGATTTGCAAAAAATACGGAAGCACATTCAGTACATTTTATCTACACAAGACGCAAATGGATATCTCGGAATATATGACCAGGATCTCCGGTATAAATTTGACAATGAAAACGGTGAGCTTTGGGCGAAAACAACTTTACTAAGGGGGCTTCTTGCCTGGTATGAAGCCTATAAAGACAAAACATTATTGACTGCTATTGAGCGGGCAGTGCAAAATGTAATGGATAATTATCCTGTCAATGCTTCTCATCCGTTTTACTCTATAAAGCTAGATGTGGGTGGGCTTTCGCACGGCCTGGCTTTTACAGATGTGTTGGAAAATTTATACCGCATCACCAAGAAACATTCTTACCTGGCTTATGCATTTTTTTTATACAAAGATTTTTCTGAACAAAAATTGAATGAAGATGCGCAACTCAAAAAATTGTTAGATACTTCCTTATTATTGAAAGGTCATGGAGTACACACTTATGAGCATTTGAGATCGGTAGCTGCGGCTTATTATGCATCAGCTAATCCACAATTGAAACTGGCCTTAAATAATTTTTTGTATAAAATAAAGCTTACTACTTCAGCCTCCGGCGGTCCGGTCGGGGATGAATGGATTGGTGGCAAAAAAGCCGATGCAACCTCACGCGGATATGAATACTGCTCCCTACAGGAATTGATGAATAGCTATACGGATCTATTAACCAAATCCGGGGGAAGCAACTATGCGGATAAAGCAGAGAAGTTATTTTTTAATGCAGCCCAAGGTTCAAGAGACCCGGATGAAAGTTGTATTGCTTATTTAAAATCTGACAATTCATATTACATGACAGGCGGTCTGAATGGCGACACAACTGTAAAAAATCAAACACGCTATACCTATTCACCAGTGCACCAGGAAGCCGCTGTATGTTGCGTCCCCAATGCAGGAAGAATAGCTCCATATTACATTCAAAGTATGTGGTTAAAAAATAGAAATGATATAGTCGCTGCTTTGTTAGGCCCGTGTATTTTAAATACTATTTTTAATGGTAAAAGGATTTCTATTAAAGAAAAAACAAATTACCCTTACAGCTATACAATTGATTTTGAAATATCGGCAGACAACGCAACTTTCGGCCTAAGGATAAGGAAACCTTCCTGGGTGAAGAAATTTTCGGTGAGTGAGGACTATAAAGAAGAAGATGGGTTCATCATTATAAATAAAAAATGGAACGGAAATGAAATAATAAAAATTCAATTTTTTCCGGAAGTAAAAGTGGAGCAGGATAACAACGGAGAAAATTATTTTACTTATGGCGCTTTAGTGTTGGCACACCCGATAGAATCAATTACCGATACAACTAAAACCTTTTCTCTTCCCGGCTTTTATAATTTAAAATACAGTCCCAAAAATTTAGTGATTTATCAATATGCGAAAAACGAGGTTATACAAACTGACAAAGAAAAACTTGTATTTAAAACATCATTAATAAATCCAGTAACCAGGCACGAGGAAGAGGTGAGCTTACAGCCAATGGGGCAAACTATTTTAAGACAAGTCACTTTTAAATGGCCTTAATCAGGAAGCCTTTTGTTGAAAAAATTTTAAAACTTCTTCGGCAATAGCGGGAGCCAGCCTGTATCCTGAGCCTGCACCGGCGCCTGCAATAATATAATTTTCTTTTACTTCTTCAACCACAGGATCGCCATCAGCAGTATATGCATCACAAAAAACACGGCCGCCCAGGCACAAAGAGGCAAATTGCGGAGCATATTTTTTTAAAATGTTTTGCGCTTTTATTCTATCAGCTTCATCTATACTTAGCTTGCTTTTTTCCGGCACCACATCCCAATGATCACATTTAAAACTAAACAGCCAATAGCCTTCTTCATATTTAGGCATGAGGAAAGCATCATCATCAAAAAAATAAAACAATGGATCAGTTGCTTCTGGTTGCTTTAAGATATGAAAGGCGACAATTTTTTTTATTCTAGCACTTCTTTTGATTCTGATATTGCTTCCTAAATTTTCCGTAATCCATGGGCCGGTTGCTTGCATAATTCTTGTTGAATAAAAATGGATATCATCTTGCGTCCTAATATCGTATAGCCCTTCCCGGTAGGATACGTCTTTAACTTTTATATGTTCTGCAATTAGAGAATTGGATGTTGATGCAAAATTCTTAGCAAGAATATTAGCCACGTTATTCGTTAGAGCCTGCGAAGCATTTAAACCACTGATAATTGTTGTATGTCCAGATAAGTTTAAAAAAGGATATTCCTTTAAAAGCGAAGGAATAATTTCCGGACACAAGCTGGCACCGGGCTCTGTGAACTGTTGCAGAACATGACATGCACTGTCTTCATTAACAACTCCATAAAAGTTCAAATCTTTTATGGGCAATTCCGGTAATTCATTTCTTAATTCAGCATAGAGAGATCGTGACCTTTTAGAAAACTTGTAACGCAAGGGTGTATGTCCAAACGGAATATCAAGGCTCGCAGAATAAAAGCTTGCGCCGCTACCAACTTCTGACTTATCAACAAGGGCAATGCGCCATGCAGGATAATGTTTTCGTGCATACCATGCAACGCATGTACCAATGATACCGGCACCAATTATAGCAAGATCAAAATTATTTTCCTCCATCATTTTAATTTACCACCACACAGAAAACACCACGAGATCTTCTGTACCATTATTAAGAACCTTATGGCTTTGTTGGGAATCGAAAAGCAGCACATCACCAGGCTGTATGGCTTTTTTTAATTCACCTTCATAAGTAAGTATTCCTGAACCGGAAGCAATGAACCAGCATTCCTTTACATCATGCACATCTAACGGTGAGGTTTCATCGGGATACACGATAAACTTAGATCCTTTGAAAGGAGATATAGGTTGATCTTTTGCATGGCCAAAATCTATCTCATCCACAACCATTGCATGATCATATAATTCGGATGGCAGAAATGAAAGAGCCGGATTGTTATTCATCATTTAATTTTTTATTTCGTTGGCAAATAATGTAGCGGGAAGGGCAGCCTTTAGTTCTTCAAAACTAATCGCTTTGAAATATTGCGGGAACTCTTTTTGAAACTGCATTTGCTGTTGTTTAAAATAATCTTTTTCACTCGGCAAATCTGTATGGCCGAGAAGGTGCCATATTCCCGTTGCACAATCAGGCATAATGGGAAAAGCCAATAAAGCAAAGCCTTTCAGCCACCAGTAAGCCAGATTTAAATCCAGATTTTTTGAGCCATAATTTATCCATTCCTTCAAAGACAAACAACTATTTTTTAGATTAAACCCAGGCGGCGTTAAATAATCAAGTTGAGCGATCAATAGGCTTTCAAGTTTTTCTAAAAATTCATCGTCTGTGTTACTTACTGTTTCGGCAATCATGATGTTCCATACATTCGTTAGTGCTAATTGAAGGTCTTTTGCCAAATCTTTATTTACAAAATCAATAAACTCCTGCACATTAAAATCACGCATTTCATTTTCAGGATTTTTCAAAGCAAGAAAATAACGAATCGAGTCAGAAGATACCGGCGTTTTATTTACAATATCACCACCCCAAATTGCATGGCTACGACTGGTAGAAAATTTTGAATTTTCCAGCGTAAAAAAATGATTGGGCAATAAAAAATCCATAGGACGATAAGTACCTGATTCTATCCCCAACCCGATTCCGGCAACCATGTAAGGTATAGTGCAGTCAATGCCGAAACTTGCAACAGTAATTACTTCCGAGTCCTTATGAAATGGATTTAATTCAAGTTTGAATTTCTTTTTATACAACTCGCCACAAAAGATAGAATAGAAATATAAAGCTGTATAAGTAAACAATACGTGAGGTATTTTGCTATCATCAATTTCAAAAGGTATCCCCCACTCGCCGGGATTTGATATTCTTACATATTTTCCCTGTCTATCAAAATAAGTTTTAGCGATCTCAATAAACTCATCACCGGCATTCATCCTTTCAAGATGCTGCAGCAATTCATCTTTTTTATTGATGATAAGATACAGGTCTTTATCTTCTATTGGCGTTAACGGTGAATCACCTTTACGAAAAGAAGGATTGATAATATCCATAGGCCGGTATTGTGTACCGCAATCTTCACATTGATAACTGCCGGTACCTGCGCCGCACACAGGGCATGTACCATTTATCCAACAACCTGTAAGAAAATTATCTTCATGCTCAGCATATAAATATTTTTCATCCCTTACTTCAACAACTCCTTTACTAATTAATTCTTTTACTACACCTCTAAAAAAAGTTTTGAAATCTTCTTTATAAGCATCATCCAATGGATTCATAAATCCATCATATTCTATCTTAAGCGCATCAAGATCATTCTTCATGCGCTGATGAAATTTATTACAAATATCTTCTACCTCTTCACCTGTTTGCCACGATTTTAAATTCATATAAGATTCATAAACATCTGAGCCGAAAAAAATTGCAGTTTCATTTCCATTTCTTCTTTGCGCTCTTGCAAGCACATCCATTTTAAGGTATGGCCCTGACAGATGGCCTAAATGCAAACCACCGTTGGGCGTAGGCATCACGGGAATCAACAGGTATTTATTTTTCCCATCTTTTAGCCGCTGAAATGTTTTCATAATGATCTTTATAAAACTTGTTTTTAGAAGCTGTTTGAAAATGAATTTTCGATTTTATTTTAACCTTAGTAGAAACCATCTGCCTTAAATTTTTCTACCTTATTATCTTCTCCAATTAAACATTTACAACTCAATAAGGTAATAAGGTCAAATGGATTCACTTGCTTTTTTCTATTAAGGTTAGTTGGCAATGTTAGCCGTCTTTTTTTCTTGTTGGTTTAATTCAAAAGTTTTTGTTTCTGCTTCACAGGCATAACCTTTACGTGCATGTAACCGAAACTTTACAGGCTCCATCACCACTGCTCCCACGGTTTCAGATCTCCTGATATTGCCTTCGCCATGCGCACAAATGCCAATTGGATATAAAGAGTGACCGGAAAAAATTTCAAAGAGCATTTCAGGTGTAACATTTTCTTCTTTATCCTGCAAGAGTTGTTGCAAACACTTCAGCCTTTTTATTGAAGAATTTTTAAAAAGAAAATGCATCTTATCCTCCTTTAGTAAATCATTATGCAGGTAATGATTAGTATGCATTAGAACATCGCCTTCTATAATTTTAAATTCATTGGGAGTAAATTCAATGTTCACTATCCTGCTCTTATCAGTAATTAAAAAACTTCGCGAACTGCTAAGAGTAATTCTTTTCAGTTCATCAAAACATTCATCTATCGAGGATAATGTAAGCAAATGCCTTACTAACAGATACGGTGAAACGCCGGGCTGCCAGCCATCCGAAACAACCATGTTTATGTTGATAGAAAGCCCATGACTGTTAAGGCCCATATAACCAAGCAAGCCGGCAAAGCCATACATTAAAATTTCAGGAAGGCCTTCACGTTCCGGCATTATCCGGAATATGCAACCAAGCTCAGTCATGTTCCCCGGCAGGTCTATTGTCTGTCCGGTAATAATTTTATTCGAAGTATTAAACGCAACAGTAGAACAATCCCCTTCTAAAATATCCTGTTCATTGTAAGCAGATAATTCAACTCTTAATTGTAAAAGCATTGCATCTTCATAAGAAATGTTAGCGCCTTCCGCAAGGCCTTTCAATTCCATTGCAATTTGAGGAAGCTGTGCTTCAATGACTGATGCATGTTGCTTCACCTGGCTCTGTATTATTTCTTCGTCAAGAGGGATTTGCCTGAGCGAATTTATTCTTGCCCTGTTGTCATTCAAAAAATTATTGATTGTATCCTTTAGCAAACGCCCATGCTGAAAGCCTCGCTCCCAGGCGTTTCCACTTAATATAATTTCTGGTATTGCGTTCAATTATTCGCTTATTCCTTTATTAAATAATTCACGACATCTTCATTGACCATGTTGTCAGTATGCAGCATGTCAGCCGCATCAGGCACATATTGATGCCAGTTGAAAACAGAACTTTCATTTTCTATATCATACACTTGCCTGCCTGCAAGCTCATTAATAATCTTTGCACTTCTCCATGCAACAAGACTTAAGTTTGGATCGGCCACACCGCGTACATGGCGTGCACCATTTTGAATAAAAATTTTATTTTCTTTTGGTCCATCCCATTGTATACAAAAATGTTCATTGATCTCAAAACCATTTTCATTGGTTTTTAATCGTCCCATAATTTGCTCAAGAAATTTTGGTGGCTGGTATTCAAAACCTGTCGCAAAAATTACAATGTCCGCATCATATTTATTCACTTTTCCGGTTGAAGTATTTTTACAAATAAGACTCCAGCAATCTTCTTCTTTTTTAAAATCAACAAGATCGGTATTGAAATATAATCTTGCCAGCTTACCCTTTCCTTCAATCAAATCAACTTCATACAGGTTTCGATAAATATCTTCCAGCAGATCAAGATTTATCCCATCGCTCGCAAGGCTTTGCTGCGATAGAAGTTTTCTTTTCTCAACATCAGGCAGGTGATAAAAATATTCGCTGTAGGATGGTGTAAAAAATTCATTGGTAAATGGCGAATCATCAATGGGTAAAAAATTTGGCCGCCTGGATATCCATGAAACGCTTGCCGGTAATGTCGAACGATTCAGCAACAATTGATTTACCAGTTCCGCCCCGCTTTGCCCGCCGCCAACAACTACAATTCTTTTATCCGCACAACCATTATTCTCCTTTATAAATTGTGTTGCATGAAATACAGTGGGGCAAAGATGAGGGCGAACGCAATCAGGCACCCTTGCAGTTTGACCTGCTGCAATCACGATATTTTTTGCATTACTTTTTCCTTTGGAATGCTCAACAACAAAATGATTTTTATCAAAAGTTACGCTCTCAACATTAGTTGCAAAGTTCAGGTTGGTTAAAGACTGGCTTACCCATTGAAAATATTGATTGAACTCTCTTCTTTTTACCCTCGGAAATCTCGCCATTGCAAAACGATACATACGTTTTTTATGTGCAAGAAAGGCAAGAAATGAATGGCGGCTTGTAGGATCCACAAGGGTCACCAAATCTTTAAGCCATGAAACCTGTATAGTCGCTTCAGGAAAAAGCATACCGGGAAACCATTGGAATTCATTTTTGCAGTCGAAGAAAATACTGTTGATTTCTTTCACGCTGTCCAACAGTGCGGCTGTACTGAGATTGGAAGGACCAATACCAATACCGACCAAATCAAAATCGTTTTGTATATGCATAAGCTGTAGTTAAGGCTGTCAATAAAATAGTAACTATTTATAATCTTTAAAAATGGTATCCTTTATAGCAGGCCATTCATCTTTTAAAATACTATAATAAATGGTGTCTCTGCGGCGGCCAAACTGCATCAATGTATGGCTTCTTAAGATACCTTCTTCTGTGCAGCCGATACCTTTGAGACCCTTTCTTGCTTTTACGTTTAATACATCAGTTTTAAATTCGACTCTTTCCATACCCAATCCTTCAAATGCATATTGCAGCAAAAGAAATTTATTACTTCTGTTTATGCCGGTCTTCTGAAATTGCGGTGCGACCCACGTCCAGCCTATCTCTACTCTTTTATCTCTGAAGGAAAAATTTCCAAAAGAGCTGCTTCCTGTGATCTTCCCTGATTTCTTATCTATGGACGTAAAAGTTACGCGGGTCTTATTTATCCTGTCTTGTACTGCATTGCTTATGAAACTTTGCAGGTCTTCTTCATTGTTAATTGCGATGGCAAAATACTTCCAAATATTTTCATCAAACACAAGGGTTCTGTATTCATCAATATCAGTTTGCAATAATGGCCGCAGAATAACCATGTTATTTTCAAATCCAAAATCTCTTTTGAACAATTCTTCTGCATCCGGGTAATTCATCATTGTGAGAAGTTTTTGTTTAGTCTTCGCTTTTATTGAATAATGAAATAAGTTGATCAACAGTTTTTACCGAAGCAAGTTCCTGGTCGCTGAGCTCAAAAATATCTACCCCGAGTTTTTTTGTAAGCTTCGTAATAATTCTTATGAACTGCAACGAATCAATACCAAGGTCCTCTTTCAATAATGAAGAGCCCGTTGGATCTGTAATTTTTTTTACTTCGAAAATACTTTGATTTACCTGTGCCTGTATATCCATTTATTGCAGCTTTTATGTTGTATATAATTTTTCCAGTTCTTCTTTATAATCATTTATAATATTCTTTCTAAGCAGTTTGTTTTGTGCCGATAACCTGTTACTCTTCCCAGAAAAATCCTCAGGCACTATATAAAAATTGCAGACCCTTTCATACGGTTTAAGCATTTCGTTTATTCTTGCCACTTCTTTTTTTATATCAGCCTTGTCTGTGCCTAGAGACTCCGGCACTAACAATGCTACGAGGTAAGGATGATCATCGCCATAAACGATGCAATGTTTAATGTGTGATGACGTTTCCATCTTCTTTTCCACAATTGAGGGATGCACCTTAATCGCATTCGCAAGAACGATCAATTCTTTTATTCTGCCATTGATATATAGATAACCATCTTCGTCAAGGTATCCAAGATCGCCTGTTGCCACGTATCCATCATCAAGAAAAGTTGCTGTATTATCTTCCGCTTCGGCTTTATAATAAGAATAGTTAACGGGGTAATCGCTTTTCACCAATAACTGATTGTTTTCGTCAAACTTTATTTTTTTTCCAGGCAACAATTTACCAACGCTTTCTCTTCTATTTTTTCCTGAATAATTTTTTGAAACAATACAAACTTCATTCATTCCGTATCCCTGGTAAAGCGGCACTTCCATTTTTTCATAAAATGCCAAAGTATCTTTGCCAAGCGGTGCAGAGCCCGTCCAGAGGTAACGGATTTTCCCACCAAGCTGCTGCTGAAATGCTTTCTTTAAATCATCTTCGTTCATTGCTTCTTCGTCTTCCATTTCTGCAAGAAAATTTTTCATCACAGTTTCAAAGAAAAAGGGAACACCCATGATCACCGTTGGACGAGTTGTTTGCAAAGAATAAAAAACATATTCCTTTGGAATAAGAATAATATCAAAATCAAAAAGAATGGCAGAATAAATCCAGTAACGTTGCTGGTAGGTATGCAATGGCAAAAATATCATTACCCTGTCGCCTTTGCCATGTTGCATAATTTCCTGCACAAATGTAATAGCCGCGTCCACACTCTGTTTCATTGCGCCAATAACCTTCGGCTTTTGCGTGGAGCCGGAAGTAAACTTATAGGTTAATACATCTTCAGGTTTGTATTGAAAAGGATTGATAACTATTTCATCATTCACGGTATGGTTACACACTTCTTCAAAACTATAAACCGATGCATGGCCTTTATACGCTTCTAAGTTTGACAACAAGAATGGCATCTCAAATTCTTCGAGAATCTCGTCAACATTATATTCGATCGCGGGATCAAGAGGTATGGTGGTAATACCGTATGCAATACAGGCAAGATCAATTACCACCCACCCGTGACCGTTAGTGCCAAGTATGCCGACATGATCACCAGGCTTTAAATCTTTTTCCTCAAAAAAAGAAAGTACAGGTTTTATGTTTTCATAAAAATCTTTAAAGGCAACTGTATTCTTTTTGCCAGCATGATAAGTCTCAAGCTGCGAAGTGCATGTTTTCACTTTGGCAATAAGCTTATTTAATTTATCTATCTCCATCAATTATTATAAGATAAAATGGAGGAAATAAATGACCCTGCCCAGCCGGTTCCAAATGACAATATCAAACCTTCATCTTTTTTTGTCTGCATTTCCTGCAGCAGGTCTTTTAAATTGACTAAAAAGTCGAGGCAATCAAGATGAGAATATTTTGTTTGATTGGCGGAAAATATTTTATCCGTCTCCAGTCCCGCCATTTCAAGGCATTGATTTATTAATAAAGGATTGGCATTTTGTGTAATAATATGAGCAATATCATCGGGCGAAACTTCGTACTTGTCCAATGATTCTTTCAGGCATTTTACATAATATTTCATAAGAATAAGAGAGTCATCGCGATTGAGATTCACATCGTGAAACCTGCCGGCAGAAAGGATCTTGCTGCTCTTAAGTGCCGCGCCCTTGCCATCTTTTCTCAAAAGCATACTACCCGACCCGTCTGACACAATGCCGTAGGTACCAACCAATCTTTCCTTCAATGTATTCACCTTCACATTTGCCAATATCAGAATGTTATTTATGGCTTCGTTGTTATGTGAAATTTGCGATGCTAACGTAAGTGCATGATCAATATTGGCGCAATGATTTCCATCAACGTTCAATACATAACCATTGTCCAGGCCAAACTCGTATTGGATGTATTGGCCAAGATTTAATTTTTGCCGCTGGTCTTCTTCCTGCGCAAGTATTATTAAATCAATTTCTCCCGGTTCGGCCACACCGTCAACAAATATTTGTTCTACAGTATTGGTAAGCATTTCCGTATCTGCCAGCTTATCTTCAATGCGTATTGCATCTACTTTCAATTCATTCTGTACAAATGCAGTATATGCAGCTTTATCTTCGAACACCGCAGGAATATCTTTCGCAGACACGCCATCAATAAGCTCCCTGACCGGCATTTGATTTTCCGGGACATAATAATTGATGTGCGCTATTTTAATATCATACATTGAAAAAAACCGCTTTATTTATTTTAAAATATAACTACAGATTTCTTAAATTATTGCCTGCCGCATCATATTGCTGACGGCAATAATATTTTCTTGTTGGGTATAACTTTGGGGATGCAAACCTTTATTTATCTAAATATTCCTGTAAAATGTTTGCGAAATCTTGTGATTCAAAAATTGTTGAATGCTCTCCTTCAATCTCGTAAAAAGTTGCTGACCTGGCATAATCCTTCCACCTGTTTTTGGTTCCGTCTTCCAGCATAAATTTCTTAAACGCTATTTTCCTGTTTTTATCCTGGAAATGGTAATGGTCACGGGCATAAAAAACAAGTATGTCGTCGTCATATTTTTCTATAAGATAATTGTCAAAAGCAACCTGGAATTTTTCTTCAAACTTTCTAAAAACCATCATCTCAACATTTTCTCTTTGAAAGCGAAAAATTTTATTTAGAAAAGATTTAAAACTGTTGACCTTATACTCTATGGCATGCCGCGGATATTTTCTCAATAAAAAAGTTTCAAAATCTACTTTTAAGGTAGCCTGCAGTGTTGCTTTTTTTATACCGGCAGGTACGTTTCTCAGCCTTTTTACCCGAGTCTTTTTTTCAACATTTTTTAAAGTAAGGATCACATCAAACATTGCCAGCAGTTTGATTTCTTTGCCCATCAGTTTTAGTTTCTTTGCCATTTCTAATGCGATGGCCCCGCCAATGCAATGGCCAGATAAAGCATAAGGGCCTACCGGGTCTGACACAAGTAATTCATCCACATATTTAGCCGCTATATCTTCTATCGTCGAGGGATAGCTTTCAAGTTCCCCGCTGTCATAAGAATGCTGAAAGGCCAGTACACGCTGGCTTTCGTGAAGCATGTAGGCAAATTTTTCGAAAGTAAATGCAGTACCTCCCCCACCGCAAACAATGTACAACGGCAATTCTTTTTTACCCTCTTTTAGCGGCACGATTGAGCGTGTATATTGTAAACTATTTTCCGGAGGCTTTGCCGGGCTTCCTGTAAAATTTTCAACGGATACGGTTTGAATATAAGTAGCCAATTGGCTGATGGTGGGATGTATAAAAAAATATTTTATATCCAGTTCATATTTGAATTCTTTACGAACAGCGGCTATTACCCGCAGCGCCTGCAAAGAATTTCCGCCGAGCCGGAAAAAATTATCATGCATGCTCAAAGTCTCAAGGCCCAAAATATCTTTTATAATATCTGCCAGCTTCAATTCGGTTTCATTGGTTGGCTCAATGTGATCTTTACATGTGATCTCATTTATTGATGGATCTTTTAAAGTATCCATGTCTATAGAACCATCGGAAGTTAGGGGGAAATATTCTAAACAAACCCAAAGTGAAGGAATCATGTATGCGGCCACGTTATCACTTAAATATTCTTTTATTCCGTTTTCATCATAAGCGCCGTTGGGAACGATATATGCCACCAGGTTCCGGTTGCCTTCCATGTCTTCCCCCGAAAGCACGGCTGCTTCCTTCACGAGTTCACATGAAAGAAGCGCTTTTTCAATGTCTTCAAATTTTACCTTTATCCCTTTGTGCCTGAAATAGGATAGCGGCTTATTTGATGCAGCAGTTTTGGTTATATCGTCCATTTGGCATTTAGTGCTTATCAAATGTGCAACTACGTTAGTTATAAAATATACAAGATTCAAAAAACGATTGGCAACACCTTAACGACTTTGGGAAATTATTTTATTTTAATATGAGCGGTTTCCCAACCAGCTATAAATGGCTTAATAACGTTCTTTCTTATTTTGTCTTGCATAAGTATTTTAGCAAAAAAAAATCTTCACAAAGAAGATAATTCAAGAATGGTTTGCTGCGGAATTTGATAGGGTGCGGAAAATGATGTAATCTCCTGGGATGGATGGCTTACTTCAAATATTTTGACAAGATAAGCATTTATGAGAATGATTGGAATATTTATGAAGACACGTTAAGATCCACGCCACACTATTAGTTCTGATTTGCAAATACTTTTTTCAAAATATCAGTAACACGTGCAACAGGATCTTTTCTTATTTGTTGTTCTTCAAGGCCAATGTGGTAAAACAATCCTTCTAAAGCTTTTTGTGTGACATAGTCGGTAAGATCAGTATTCACAGGATTGCTGCTGAATTTATTGTAGGCTGTAAAAACATCTTTCCAATATTTTGTCGCATCTACATACGTTAATGACTTGGAAATAATAGGTTTAAATGCTGCCGTTAATTGTGCAGTGGTTGTACGTTTCAAATAATTTGTTGCAGCCACATTGTCGCCTCTTAAAATACCGAGTGCGTCCTGTATCGTCATTTGCTTTATTGCATTTAAGAATATATCACCTACATATTTTGTCGCATCCTCGGCCGCTCTGTTCATTGATAATACCGCTTTATCCACTGTTTTACCAAGGCCTACATTGCGAAGTGTTTTCTCCACTTTTTGCGCCTCAGGTGGCATTACAATTCTTATGATATCATCCCCGTAAAATCCATTCAATAATCCCAGGTGAAACGTGGCGGAATCAGCACCTACGCGCAAAGCTTCTTTTAAGCCCTGCACAATTTCTCCGTTGCTGAGATTGGTAGATCCCGCGGAGTTTAAAATATTCCGGGCTGTGTCGCAACCTGCCAGCGGCAAAGCAAATAAACTAATAATAACTGCCAGCTTTTTCATAATAAGTTTTTTGTATTCTTTCAACTGCTATGCCAAAAGGATGGAAGATTGAATTTGGTACGGTGTGAAAAGAGACGCTGTTTTTATTTATTAAATATGATTCATCACTCGTGGCAACTATAACGCTCTTGAGCACCAAATATTCTTATTGTCAATAATATACTTTATGTCACAACCGTTTCCTTTGCCAATCCCACATCATCATCTTCATGATGGAGATCGTGCATGCAATGAACTTTGAGATGATCGTACAATGAATGTTTATCTACAATCATTGACACAATTGATGCTACCATACCGGCAATCATTAAATGAAAAATAACATTGTGCCTGTCAGTCATCTCGAGTACAAGAATGGCAGAAGTAAAAGGTGTGCGTGTGACACCGGTTAAAAAGCCTACCATACCACAAAGAATTAAAAGGTTAGTATTTGTGGTGGTAGCCTCAAGCCACCCGGCAATAAGAGAACCTACACCAGCGCCAGCACCAAGTGAAGGTGCAAAAATTCCGCCTGCTGCACCTGTAGTAAAGGACAGCATTGTTCCGATAATCCTAAAAATTGCAGTGTACCAGTGAACATTTTTTTCAGTACTGAAAAGTGTCGTAATCATAAGTTCTTTTCCGGAACCTAATATCTGCTCATCAAAGAAGAAGGCAATACTCGCCACTATCATGGCGCATCCCAAAACATACAGCCCATGCTCGTAACGAAATTTAAAACGCGATTTCCACTTAAATAACATCAGGATTATTTTAGACATCATACTGCCCAACAACCCCGCAACTGCAGCAACCAGTATTAATCCAAAAAAAATGGAGATTGAAAGCCCGGTAACATCCGGATAACCCAGGTATAAATATGGGCCAAGCATGCCCTGTGCTGTGAGACCAGCAATGATAACAGCCGTAAAGAGGGCTGTTTTAAAATAACTGATATGCGTCTTGGTGAGTTCTTCCACAGCAAACACAATTCCCCCAAGCGGAGTATTAAAAGCAGCGGCCAAACCTGCAGCAGCGCCCGTCATAATCATATTACGTTTAGATATTTTAGGCCACCATTCGGGTAGCCATTCGTTCACCTTTCTAAATACCGTACCTGCAAGTTGAATGGTTGGGCCTTCCCGCCCAATAGCGCCACCACCGAGTATCATTACAAAGCTGGAAATTATTTTTACAAAAAATATTTTAACGCTTAAAAGTTTCTCTACTTTTTTATTATACCGTGGATTAGCCAGCTCGATAGCGGCCATTACCTGGGGTATCCCGCTGCCGCGGGCATACGGTGCAAACCTTATCACTACCCACCATGCAATTAAAAAGCATACAGGCGTTAAAATAAATATCATCCATTTATGATGGCCAATTATCAAAAAAGTCTGGCTTTCTAAAAAAGCAAAAATGCGGGAATAAAAAACTGCAATCAAACCGGTGATGAGAGATGCTACCCAAAAAGGAATAGCTTGTAAAAGATTCTGTTTATATTTTTCACTTCGTATTCTGTCAAATGCTATTTTTAGCTGCCTGCGAATCTGTTGGCCTGTCATTGAGGATTTTAATTTTTACCCTGTGGTGATTGCATAGTTGTATTGCGAATGCATGCAAATTTATCTTATGATTAGTGGAAATGGAAAAATAAAAGTTTTTGTTTGATAGAAAAGACAAATCGCAATTGATTAACTATTTGTTTGTACCAAAATATACCAGGATAAAAAATAAATAAAAAGCTATGAACTTTAAAAACAAAACAGCCATTGTAACGGGAGCCGGCCAGGGAATCGGATTAGAAATCTGTAGGCAGTTAATGAATAAAGGTGCCAATGTTATCTTGAATGATATAGATGCCACACTCGCAGAAAATGCGGCCAATGAAATGCCCAAGGCAAATAACAGGTGTATTGCACATGTTGGCGATGCAGGTGATTTACATATAATAAATCAAATGGTAGAAAAGGCAATCGCCGAATTTGGAAGCCTTGATATTGTGATCGCAAATGCGGGCATTACCTTGTTCGGTGATTTTCTAACTTATACCCCTGAAGCTTTTTTCAAAGTAATGCAGGTAAATCTTGGCGGAAGTTTTTTTCTTGCACAGGCAGCGGCAAAGCAAATGAAACAGCAAGGAGATGGCGGCTCCATTTTATTTATGTCTTCAGTAACTGGGCACCAGGCGCATAAAAACCTGGCTGCTTATGGCATGAGCAAGGCCGCTTTGGAAATGTTGGCTAAAAACCTGGTAATAGAATTGTCTCCTTTTAGAATAAATATAAATGCAATAGCGCCCGGCGCAACACTTACTGAAAGAACACAGGAAGATGAAGACTACGAAAAAGTATGGTCAGGTATCACGCCATTGGGTAAGCCGGCAACTGTAGCAGATATTGCAAAAGCCGCCTTGTTTCTTGTATCAAATGATGCCAGGCATATTACAGGACAAAGCCTCGTGATTGATGGCGGCTGGACTTCTATCAGCCCATCTCCTTTCTGATTAATTGAATTTTGAGTAATCTAATTCTTCTTTAGGCGTTATATGCAATCAACTATTTTTCTTTGAAAGAATTTTATTTAGAAGAAAAATAACGTATCCGGTCACAAACATCCTGAAAAGATTCAGTTATAATAATAATCTTTGCACGCAAAATTCTTTAACTCATCCCTAATTAAATGCGAAAGCAGGCCGGTAACATTTTAAAAGGCATTTTCATTTTTATAAATGTTTGCATCATTACTCTTTATTTATTGGTATGCATTATTCCCTATATAAATACCGCCAAATACTGGTATATAGCAATAACGGGTTTAATCTTTCCACTGCTCTTCTTTGGGCTTATATTTTTTATTATTGTGTGGGCACTTGCAAGATCAAAATGGTGCTGGGTTTCAATTATTGTACTGCTGCTGGGCATGCAACAAATTATTGCAACGTTTGCCTTTCATCTTCCAAAAAAGTTTAATGCGCTAAAAAAAGAAAATACATTGAGGGTATTGCAATGGAATGTGAGGGGGTGGGATGAAGGTGGCAAAGACGGAAAAGATGGCACTACCTATCGCCCGCTGATGCTGGATTTGATAAAAAAGCAACAAGCTGATGTTCTTTGCTTCGAAGAATTTTTGGAGCCTTCCAAAGCTTCCGGTTATAATTTAAATACTGCAACATTTGTAAAAATGGGCTATCCCTATTATTATTTTGTACCGTCGGAAACCTTCGCAAATGGATATAGCAATGGGGTAGCTATTTTTTCAAAATACGCAATAGCTGATTCTGCAAATTTTAGCTATGGAGAAAATGCTTCAGCTGAACATCTTCTTTATACAGACATAAAAGTTCAGCAAAAAACTTTTAGAGTAATAACGACACATCTTCAGTCTGTCCGGTTCAGAGCGGAGGACTATCAAAGTCTTAGTAAAATAAAACACAGCAACAAAGATGGCCTTAAAGACTCAAGGACTATTGTTTCGAAATTAAAAAGAGGATATACTTACCGCTACAGCCAGGGCGAAATACTGCACCAGCAGATTGAGGCAAGCCCATATCCTGTAATTGTATGTGGTGATTTCAATGACGTTCCCAATTCAAATACCTACTTTAAAGTGAAGCAAAACCTGCGGGATGCCTTTCTTGAAACAGGCTTTTTTATAGGCAGGACGTTCCGCTTTATTTCTCCTACGCTGCGGATTGATTATATACTTACTGATAAAAAATTTACCATAGATCAAATGCAGGTAATGCATGTTCCTTATTCTGATCATTATCCGCTGGAAGCGGATATTAAATATTGATATTTTTTAAGCACTACCGGACTTCCAATAGTTCAAAAGCGTATTGTTAATCTTTATTTTCCGTTCGATCACTGGCAAAAAAAACGCCTCATAATTATGAAGCGTTTCATTATTTCAAAAAATTGTTTTTAGAATGGCGGGTCAGGCGGTGTATTGAGATTGTTATCTCTTTCCCTGAATGGATATGGAAAGAAATTTCTTTTTCGCTCTGTATCCGGCCTTCCAAACCTGCGCATGTCTTCTAACTTTAAGCCAGACATAAACAGTTCAATGCATCTTTGCCGGTAAATTTCATCAAGTATTGCTGCCTGCGTAACGGGCCCTGAATATGGCGGCTCATCGGCACCTACACCAAACGGATCTTCTGAGGGTTTTTTAGTAATTACTTTATTTAATTCCACCAATGCATTCACGAGATCCGGCGTTGACATCCTTGCGTAAGCTTCGGCTTTTATTAATGTAATTTCTCCAGGCAAATAGTAAGGCCATGGCGTGCTGGAAGTTGCGCCAAAACCACCCACCCTGAACCTCGGAGCAACCGCTGCATTAATCGTAGTATAAAATTGTACCCGCTTATCAGTAACTGAAGGGCGCTGGCTAACTGGCAGTCCAAAAGTGGAATCAATAGGTTGAAAGACATTGTTGGTGGATGTGGCAGTTTCATAAATGGGGTTAATGCTCACTGCATCAAAAATCATTGTACTTTTTTTGGTAAGATCAACCATATTGGCAGCGGCTAATGCAGTGGCGTTGTCTCCTGCGAACAATGAATACCTCGCCTTCAGCGCATACAACGTATTTACAATATCCGTTCCCGCAGGAATATTACCGGCAAATGAAGCGCTGACCGGCGTCGCCTGGATAGTAGCAAGCGCCTGGTTTATTACAGCGATCGCTCTATTAAAGCCGGTAAGGCGATCAGAAAATGTAACATTGGTACCAACAGTGTCAGGAACTTTATTCCAAAATTCCGCAAGACTTCCGAGCGATAATGCTTTGTATATGGACACATATCCAATTAACCCGCTGGCATAAGCTTTGTCAGGAAGGCCGGCCGCCGCAGCCATTATACGATCTGCATCAAAGTTGATTTTGCTGGCGTTAGCCCAAATGTTCGCAATGATTGAATTGGTTCCATCCACACTTGGCCCACCGGTATTTAGCTGGGCCTCTGAAGTATTACCGGTATTAAGTATAATCAATTCATTAGTCACAAATCCATTTGCGGTTACAATATTATATATGGAGCCTGCTCTCGAAAGCGAATAAGTTCTTTGCAAACCAATGGCTGCGGCAGTCAGGCCCCTTGAAGATGAAAACACCGCGTTATCAGGAGCTGCATTTGGATTGCTATAATCTTTTTTACAACCGGTTATATTCATCACCAAAGCAAATAAGCCAAATACGATGAATGTTTTATTTATTAAGATTTTCATACTTTTTGTTTTAGAATTTTAGAATTTAGCCTGGATAGTAAAACTGAATGTTCTTGGTATAGGAACTGAACCAAAATCAATTCCGCGCAATAGAGTACTTTGCCCTGCAGCATTTACTTCCGGATCGTAACCTTTATAATTATCCCAACTTATAAGGTTTCTCCCGCTAATTGAAGCTGTAATATCCCTTATGCCTTTTATGCTTCCAAAGCTATAGCTTAAAGATACTTCTCTCAGTTTCACAAAGTCTCCATCATCAATTCTCCACTCCTCTATTGCATAAACGCCTGCGACATATCCACGTGGTACCTTCCCGAGATCTTCCTGCTCTGCTACCAATCCGTTACCTACACCCTGCCGGGTTCTAAAGTCTGCATTAAATACATCTACACCTTGCACAGCATCCAACTGAACACGAAGGCCAAATTTCTTATAAGTAAATTCATTTACCAGCGTAGCTGTATAATCCGGATTGGGATCACCGATGATTTTTCTAAGAACAGTTCCCGTGCCCGCTGCGGAGCCTGCTTTATCTAATGTATAATCCTGCGGGCTGTTTTGAGTTCCCCTTGCTATCACCGGAATACCAGACGCATTTAGGACCTGTTTTCCGTCTGCATCGGTGGCGAAGAAAGTTCCATAAAACACACCGATGGGTTGTCCCTGCAATATCGCAACAGGAGCGCCGCCGTTGGTACTAAAGAGCGTTAAGGCAGCACCTATATTTGTTGCTTTGTTACGGTTATGATTAAAAATACCGTTGATGTTCCAGTTGAAATTCTTAGTAGCTACTGGCGTACCGCCTAATACAATTTCAAAGCCTTTATTTTCTAAAGAGCCGAGGTTACTTAGGAAGCTACTAAACCCGGTAGTAGGGGCAATCACCCTGTTTATCAATAAATCATTTACTTTTTTGTTATAAACATTCAATGTAAAGTTCAACCTGTTTTTAAAGAAAGCCATATCAGTACCAAACTCTAACTCCTGTTGACGCTCGGGTTTAATGTTGGAATTCGCCAATATACTGCTGCCACTTAATGCAGACTTACCTATAAATGTTGAAGAAGAATAAGTATTGAAGCGGGCATATGGGCCGATACCCGTTAGGTTTCCGCTTTCTCCATAAGCAACACGGAACTTTAATACATCCCACCAGTCAGCAACTGATGAATTGCTCCAATAATCAGCAGAAGATAATACGTAGCTGCCGCTTGCTTTAGTATAAACCTGGTTGCGTTCATTTTCTCCAAACACTGACGAACCATCTAATCTTAGAGCGCCGGTTATAAATAATTGATTATTGAATTTAAAATTCTGTTGTATAAAAGCCCCCGAAACGGAAAATTCACTGCGATCATCAACACCGGGAAGAACTGTGGCCGCTGCCGTTACTGTTTCAACGAAAGGCGCTAAGCCTCTTCCCTGGAAAAGACTGTAATTATTTTTCTCATACTGCTGCGAAAAACCAATCTGTGTTGTTGAATTGAGCATGGATGATATATCAGCTGTATAGGTCGCATTTACATCGTGGTTTACTGCAAAGAATGTATTTGTTGCGGTACTTGCGTAACCATTGCGTGCAGGATCCAGCGTAATACCGCCGCCATAGAAGCCATCGCCAACGTTGTAAGCGAAAGGAGGAATTAATGTAGTGCCTAATTGAGAGTAATTATCAATTCCAAGGTTATAATCAACACTTAAATTTTTAAGTATTTTCAACTTCAGGCCTGCACTTGCCAATACCCTGCTCGTTACTTCTTTTTGCTTAACATCTTCAATAATTGATACCGGGTTAG
>JBDTSD010000011.1:0-54200 GCA_039931355.1 Ginsengibacter sp. | reverse complement strand
TATTCAGCACACTGTAGTTATGGCTTGCATCTGCCACCTGGTAAGCATTTCCTGTACATGGATTTGTATTATTGTTGCAGTCTGTTTCTAAAAGACAAGGCTCGGTATCACAAATGAGATCTCCCTCATTAACACAATCTGTATTTGCAGCACATGCCTGGTTTACATATCCCTCGAACGTATGGTACAAATAAAAATGGTGCCCCATTTCATGTGCAATTGTTTTGTTGGTTGCATCAACCACACTGGCATTTAATACCAGCCCATCAGTAAGGGCAGAATTGAGTTCGGGGAAATAAGTATAACCACCAGGATAATTAGGATCTCCATTTATCTTATTGACTATCCAGATATTTATATAATCCGTGTTAGGCCATCGGCTTAAGTTTTTTACTGCAACTTCATCAGCACTGCCGGGAGTATTGATATTCGTTATTCCGCCTGTAGCATAATTGGGCACGCTGCTTCCATTTACCCTGACGATACCGGTAGTTGCAACACAAGCTGGTGATCTTATGGCTAATTGAAATTGCATCTTCATATCAGCACCTCCATACAAAGCGCCATTTTTTCTCCAGGCATTATTTAAATTGGCAATCATCGCATTAATCGCCGCATCATCCGGGTTATCAGGAGACCCCACAGGAGTGCCGGTATTGATAACATGCACTACAACTGGCAGGGTATATAATGTATCGTTTACCTGTGGACTTTCTAAATGATTTTGTGAGTAAATTTTTGTATCGAATCCAATTGAAAGGAACATCAATATTGTTCCGGAAATATAAAATTTCATTGCAGATAATTGAAAGTGGTAAAATGGCCTGCCTGTAATTTCCACATTTTTTTTCAATGTAAAAAGGACGAACCTTATTAGTTTACATTTTCATCTGCAATCGAAATCGCCTCTGAAATTATTGCCAGACCTTCGTCAATTTGTTCTTTGGTTACGATCAGTGGAGGAGCAATGAATATAAAGCTCCATCGTACAAAAGTGTACATGCCGAGCTCTTTAATTTTAGCCGCCACTTTATTCATGATTTCCATTTCTTTTGGCTTTGCATTGAATGGTGCCATAGGCTCTTTAGTACTTTTGTTTTTTACCAGTTCGATACAACCCAATAATCCAGTATTTCTCCAATTGCCTATGCTCGGGTGTTTCGGTTTCATCTCTTCTACTTTTACATTAAGATAATGTTCCATAGCTACGACATTCTCAATAAGGTTATCTTCTTCATAGATTTTTAAGACTTCCAAAGCCGCCGCGCAACTAACGGGATGAGCTGAATAAGTAAGTCCCAGCGGAAGTGCCACATCATCATATTTCGCCGCGATCTTATCAGTTACCATCAGGCAACCCAAAGGCAAATAACCACAGGTTAATCCCTTTGCCATTGCAATCATATCGGGGATGATATCGTGATTTTGAAAACCAAACCATTTGCCGGTACGGCCAAACCCACTCATTACTTCATCCATTATTAAAAGGATGCCGTTAACATCACACAGCTCTCTTACTTTCTTTAAATAGCCTGTTGGATATTGCATACAACCCGAGGAGCCAGACTCGCCTTCCAATAAAATGGCAGCAATGGTAGCCGGGCCTTCATAAGCGATTATTCTTTCTAATTGCGCGATGCTTTCTTTCAATAAATTCTCCTCACCATATTCCCAACGATACAAATAAGGAAGATCGAAATGAACAAAATTTGGCGCCTGCTGCGAGTCAACGGGCAGCTTTCGGGGATCCCCACCTGCGGTCATGGCAGCGTTTGTTGAGCCGTGATAAGATTTGTAACGGGTTAATATTTTATGCCGCCCGGTATACAACCGGGCGAGTTTAATTCCATTTTCAATAGCATCTGCACCGGCTAAAGTAAAGAATGCTTTATTCAAATCACCGGGACAAATTTCTGCCAATTTTTTCCCAAGTTCGCCCCTTGCTTTGGTTACGCATGAAGGTGTAACATAGCTTATCTCCTGCATTTGCTTTATAACAGCTTCGGTTACCCGCTGATCGGTATGACCAATGTTTACGTTCATCAGGCCGGAGGAAAAGTCAAGATATTTTTTTCCATCATAGTCATATAGATAAACACCTTCGCCCCTTTCCACAGCAATAGGATTGGTACCTTTTTGCTTGCTCCAGGAAAATAAAGTATAGTCCTGGCTATTCTCAATTATTTCTTTTGTTTCTGTTTTCGCCGGTAAAATTTTGTCAAGTATGCTCATGGTATTTTATTGGATTTATTATAATTTAATTTAGATGTGTGTTTATTTTCACGTATCGGATTTAGCTTTTAAATCTGCGCTGTCAACCTGTTGGTATAAATAACGATTTCAAGTTATAAAATTTTATTTAGTTGTAAATAACAACCTTCATGGAAACGCGTTGAAAATCATAATCCGTAAACCAGCAATTTGATTTTCATTTGCTGATGTAAGAAATAGCAAAAATGCCCAATAACTATTTTCAATTTAAACAATTCAGGGTTAAACAGAATAAATGCAGTATGAAAGTCTGCACGGATTCCTGCCTGTTTGGAGCGTGGGTGGCAAATAAAATACAATCACAATCGCCGGCCAACATCCTTGACATAGGAACGGGTACAGGCTTATTAAGCCTGATGATTGAACAGAAATATAATTCCATTATTGATGCGATAGATATTGATAATAATGCGGTGATGCAGGCAACAGAAAATTTTCAAGCTTCGCCCTGGAGCCAGTATTTACATTGCTATCATGAAGATGTACTGAATTTGACGTCGGCCACGAAATATGAGTTTATTATCTCAAACCCACCCTTTTTTGAAAATGATCTTTTACCGCAGACAGAAGGAAAGAAAAATTCGAAACACGCAAATAAATTGAATCTTCAGGCATTGATTATTGCCACAGATACTTTGCTTAAAAACCCAGGTTGTTTTGGCATATTACTACCTTATTCAAGAGTTGAGTATTTTGAAGAAGAGGTAAAAAAATATTCACTATTCGTGAATGAAAAATTGTACATAAGGCAATCAGCGAAGCATGGTTTTTTTCGTGCAATATTATTATTGGAAAGAAAACAACAACCAGTAAAACAAGCAGAACTTTCGATCAGGAATGATAACAATGAATACACACCTGAATTTATCGCACTGCTTAAAGATTATTATTTATACCTGTAAAATCTTTGTAACAAAAAGAAATTTATATGGCTGCATATTCTTTCATGTAAGCATAATCTTCAGTAAGGTTACCCTGTTTTACAATTGTTGCGTGTTTAAGCAGATGAGACCCGCCGTTTATTAAATCTTTCAGAATGTATTTAATAAGCTGCTCCCCAAAATACCTGCTGGCATCGCGGGGAAGCTCGTTAGGTAAATTTCCCACTGCCATCACATCTACCGAGCCGTCAATATATGGCTCAGTTACGTGACCGGTCAATTTGTTGATTCCATAAACAGGATTTTCGATTGTCCCATCTCCCAGGTTACAGGGCACAGAGCCATTGTGATCATCAGAAATATCGGCAATAGTGTTGATGCTGAAATCTTCCCGTTTCAGGTCATCCATTTCAAAGAGGCGGGGAATCTTTTCTTCCCAATAAACACCATTCATTAAAATATCAGTTTTGCTTATGTACTTACTAAACAGGCACTCGAAATTTTCAGGGTGTTCGTGAAACCCAATTCGGCTATACTTTCCCGTTAGTTTATGTTTATAAAGGTCAATACCTTTCAGGTGAACATATACCGGGTAGGAAAATTTTTCCGTCAAATATTCTTCCGGCTCGGCCTCATGAATTTCCATAAGATTCATTATTTCCAATATGCCATGTGCCACTCTGCCGCTTCCGGTAACAGCTATTTTAATTATGGGAATCTTTAGCCCAAAGTAGGTATGAATTAATTGCTGGAAATTTTTTTGCTTGTAAACTCTCGCCAAAGAAAAGTTGCCGGTGCGATTTCCATAAGCCATTATACCATTATGCGCACCAACTACACCGGCGAAAAAACCAAAGCCAATAATGCGTGTACCATCTTCATGCTCTAGACATTCATAGTCTATAAGCGTTATTTTTTTGCTTATGATATTTTGCAAAAGCTTTTGATTATATGGCTGCATTTTTTTTGTGTGAGAAAAAAACAAATATGTTTTCTCCGGGATAAGCATGTCTACCGGCACTTCCTTTATTCCCAGCAAAACATCGCAGTCGGTCACATCCTCTTTTACTTCAATACCTTCATTCGCATATTCCTTATCCTTATAGCATCTCGATTCACAATGTTGCACGACAACCCTGATATTCATATTTTCCTGTATCCATTTACACTGTGCCGGGGTAAGTGCCACCCTGTTATCGGCAGGTATTTTGCCCTCTTTAATCAATCCTAACTTTAGCATTCATTAATTTTTGAAAGTGGCAATTTACATTTTCCCTTCAATATTCGTTTGTTGATAGCTTAGAAGATATCTGCAATCGCGTAATACCAATTGAACTCAACGGCTATCCGGCCGACATTATATCTTGAAGCCTCGCAGTTCTTTAAAAATCATTTTGATATAACTTTGGGCATGAATTATTTTGAATTGTTTGAAATACCCGTTAGCCTTATTGTTGATCAATCAAAACTGCCATTACAATATTTTGCATTGCAAAAAAAGTATCATCCCGATTTTTTTACTAATGCAAGTGAACAAGAGCAGGACGAGGTTTTAGAAAAATCTTCTATGATCAATAAAGGATTTAAAACTTTGAAAGATCCCGATAGCACAATTAAATATGTTCTTGAAATAAAAAATTTATTGAAGGAAGATGAGAAGTATGAATTGTCGCCGGATTTTTTAATAGAGATGATGGAGCTTAATGAAGGCCTTATGGATGACGACATTTTGAACATAGAAGAAACCGAAACGAAAATTTTCCAGCTGCAAAAAACACTCTACGATGAGGTTCAAAATATAATTGAAGACTATTCTGAAGAAAGGACAACAGAAGCACAATTGCTGCAGGTGAAAGATTACTATTTCAAGAAAAAATACCTGAAACGTATTTTAGATAGATTAAACGGAATGCGTGAAGACAGTAATTCTTAATTCTCAACGCATCCTCTACAAAGAAGCCCGCAGCCTAAGGTAAAATGGTATCTCAATATGCTCATTCGATTTTTTTAAAATCAATTCCGCAGCTTTTTCCCCCATCATTTGAAAATCGGTTGAAATAGTTGTAATGCCATTCAGGATTATTTTCTTTAACGGCGTTTCATTATAAGAAATTACCCCAACGTCTTTACCAACTTTCATTTTTGTTGTAAGAATTTTTTCTATTAGAAATACAAGATCATTTTCCATAAGATTAATATAAACCTCCCCGGATTTTACAGGTTCTTTATGCAAATCGTGAACGACTTTATAATTAAAAGCATATTCCTGACAATAGCGATAGAAGCCTTCCAATATTTCCTTGGGATGGTAAGTGTCATTGGGAAAAATAATTTTGATCGTATGGTATTTACTTAAGTTGTCGTTTGCCTGCACAAGTGCATTATAAATGTCGTTTTGGAAATTTTCATATACTGCGGCATATTCACCCGTAACTCCCTCTACCATTTTATCCATTAAGATTAATTTGTCTTTGGGAATGGTATTGATGATTTCGGAAACATTTTGAGCTGCGTCAAGAAAATGCGGAATGATTACATAATGTGTATAGTCGTCCTTACGGCTTTCTAATAATTTTTTAAAAAAAAGAAAATCATTGTTATAAATATAAAAGTCAATTGCGGCGAGGTCACCCAAAGATTTTACAAAAGCATCGTAAATAATTTTTTTATGCGAGCTCAGCTTGTTGAATAATAAAAAAATTTTCAGCTTTTGGTTGACATCGGCATTCTTTACAAAATAACCTTTGCCCGGCACTGAGCCAAGAATGCCATTTCTCTTTAAATGCTTATATCCTTTTTCCGCGGTATCACGTGATATTTCAAACTCAAAACTCAGTTCATTAATAGAAGGCAGTAAATCATTTTCCTTTAAAACGCCCTCTCCTATTGCTTTCGTGATACAGTTGGCTAACTGCAAATACTTTGGCGTTGCAGAAAAATAATCAATAAGAAGGTATTTAAAAATGTCATTATGCTTCATATCGCAGCCTTAAAATTATTCACCAAACATACAGCAATTAAGGATTAGGTTTTATTTTTAAAAACTTTACTATAACCCAAAATTCACCGTAACAATCCCAGCCTTTAATTTGGTTTTAGGACTTCCGCATTCAGGTGTCAGACAAATTTATTTTTTTACAGGTATCCGTTGATGTTAGTCTTTGCTTATTTTACTTTCATAGTTGTTTCTTTTACAATTATTTTTATTAAAACAGGATAGTGCAGGATGATGTGTAAATTTTATCAGGATAAATTTACTAAGTCACATTATTCGATTGCCACTAAACATTGCTTGTATGAAATTAAATTTTTCGGCTGCAAAATATTTTGCACTTCTTCCAATTCTATTTATCTTTTTTAATGTATCAATTGTAAGTGCTCAAAGCACTCAATCCGCGGTAAGGGGAAAGGTAACTGATGAAGCGGGCCAGGGAATATCGGCAGTAACGGTATCCGTAAAAGGCACTACCACCAGCACCGTTACCAGCGACGATGGAGCCTATGAAATAAATGTACCGCCCGGCAGCAAATCCCTGTTGTTCAGCCATACTGAATACGAATCTCAAACGATAGCTATTAACAACCAGGCTGTAATTAATTTATCATTAGGCTTATCACAAAAAGCGCTGGAAAATGTGGTAGTTATAGGCTATGGCACGCAAAAGAAAAAAGATGTAACCGGCGCTGTTTCCTCTTTTGATGCAAGAAAACTTGACGAGCGGCCAATTCAAAGAGTTGACCAGGCATTGGTAGGACAATTGGCAGGTGTAACTGTTAAACAAACTACCGGAATTCCCGGTAAGGCATTCAGCATACAGATTCGCGGCTCAGGATCTATTAGCGGAGGCAATGAGCCTTTATATGTAATTGATGGATTTCCGTTAACGCCAAATTCTTCTAATACCGGTAATGGCAACTTTTCAACCGGTAATCCTTTGGACAACATTAACCCTAACGATATAGAAAGTATCCAGGTTTTGAAAGATGCTGCAGCAGCGGCGATTTATGGATCGCGGGCTGCGAATGGAGTTGTATTGATCACGACCAAGCGCGGACAGACAGGCAAACCAAAAATCAGTTTTAATGTGTACGGCGGCTATAACGAGGCCAGCAAACAATTAAAAATGCAGAATGGTGATCAATGGATTGCTACTGCTACAGAAGTAATCAATGCACAATACCTGGCGCAATATGGGACTGCCGGCGCATCGGTATCAGATGACTATGCAACACGGCTTGCACGCAATGGTGGAGCCTTTAACGCTAACTATTTACTGGATCCAAGATGGGCGATGCCGGGGCATCCGGGCCTGGAGTATGTAGATTGGCAGGATGCAATAGAAAGAAAAGGACAGATAGGCAATTATGAAATTTCAGCAAGCGGAGGCACGGATGCTGTAAAATATTATTTGTCAGGAAACTACGCAGACCAGGATGGGTTTGTGGTAGGCGTGGGCTACAAGGCATATTCAGTACGGGCAAATTTAGAAGTGAATGCTTCAAAAAAAATCAAGTTCGGGTTAAACGTTGCTCCTACATATTCCATAACGCAAGACCCGGGTGTAGAGGGAAAAGACAACATCTTCCACCAGGCGCTGAGCCTTGGGCCGGTACAGGAAGATACAATGGGTTTACTTGTTAATGCTTTATCAAACGGGCAGTATCAATGGAGCAGCAGTACCAACTCACCTTACGCCAAATTATTATACAGAAATGGAACCACTAAACGATACCGTACTATTGGTAGCATATATGGAGAATACCAAATCATACCGGGGTTAACTTTCAGAAGTTCAGTAAACCTGGATAATACCGACAATAACACAAGTTCGTATAGCCCTTACGTTATAGGAGGCACACAGGCCGCAAGAACTTTCACCGGATCAAATAACCTGCTTGCAGCTACTTCAGGTTCATATAGCAGTTACCGTCGGCAAACTTTTGTAAATGAAAACACGCTTACCTACAATAGGGTAATTAAAAATGATCATAGTATAAATTTATTGGCGGGGTATTCCTATAATTTAGATCGCTTTGACGCGGCAACGTTGAGTTCAAATGGCGGATTTACCAGCGCTGTTATACAAACCCTAAACGCAGCAGCAGCCGTAACCGGCAATACCACTTCAACTAAAAGTATATTGATCTCTTATTTTGGGCGTGTGTTATATAATTATAAAGAGAAGTATTTTTTATCGGCAAGCTTACGCAGGGACGGTTCTTCAAGGTTTGGTATCAATAATCAGTTCGGCACATTCCCATCAGCTTCTTTAAAATGGATAGTAAGCGAAGAAGAATTTATGAAATCGGTAAATGCAATCAGTAATCTTAGTATAAGAGCATCTTATGGTGTAAATGGAAATAATAATTTAGGGAATGATTATGCAAGTATCGCCACTATCGGATCTGCGGGGTATGTGTTAGGAAATCCCCAGGCGCCGGTAATTGGCCAGGCGCCTAATGTGCTGGCTAATCCAGATTTAAAGTGGGAAAAATCTACAACCTATGATTTTGGACTTGACTTCGGGATATTGCACAATCGCATCGTTGGTTCATTTGATGTTTATAATAAATTAAATACCGACCTTCTGCTAAACGTGCAGGTGCCTGAAGCCACCGGCTTTCAAAGTGCTCTTACCAATATCGGTTCGGTGCGAAACATAGGCCAGGAATTAGAGATTACTTCACATAATCTCGTGGGCCAACTTCAATGGAATACTACCGTAAATGTGGGACACAACGGCAATAAGATTGTTGCATTAGCGCCAGGGCAAACGCAAATCATTATACCCAACGGCTTCGACGTATCCAATGCTATCCTGCGTGTGGGATCAGCGATAAACAGTGTGTATGTTTTAAAGACTATTGGATTTCTTTCTGATAAAGATATTGCCGATGGTATAGCACAGTATGGTACTAAAGAACAGGCAGGTGATTTTAAATACCAGGATACTAATGGTGATGGCGCTATAACTGAAGATGATAAAGTGATTGTAGGCCATCCAAACCCCGATTATACTTATGGCGTTACGAATACATTTCGATACAAAGATTTTGATTTAAGCTTTTTAGTACAAGGACAATCCGGCGGCACTATCTATTCAGAATTGGGAAGAGCCCTCTCCCGTGCCGGACAAGGAAGATCAGACAATCGCCCTGCATCGTACGACCAAAGATGGAAATCACCAACTGACCAGGGAGATGGAAGGTTCAGCAAAGCGTATGCAACTTTTCTCAGCCCCATCACGGCTGCCACAGACTGGGTTTATTCCTCAAATTACATTCGCGTAAGAAATATAACATTAGGCTATAATTTAAAAAAGGTGATTAAAACTTCTTACATACAAGGCGCAAGAGTTTACTGCAGTTTAGAAAACTTTTTTGGACATGATGACTATACTAACGGTTTAAACCCCGAAGCGGCCAATACCGGTGTAAGCTCAAATAGCTCCTATCCCCAGGCGGGTGACTATGGCGCTATGCCGCTTCCCAAATCATTAATATTCGGGTTAAACTTTACATTTTAATCAATACTAATTTATCAAAAAATGAAAAAGATATATTTTATTTTATTCATCACGTTTACCGCTCTCGCTTCGTGCAAAAAGGACTTGAACCAGGTGCCCATTTCTACCGCTACCACCGCTACTTTCTATCAACAGCCGAGCGATTTTATACAAGGGATTAATGCAGTGTATAATGATTTGAGAGGCTACCCTGACAGGTTGATGTTTCTCTCCGAAGTACGATCAGATAACATATACCCGGCAAATTCTGATGGTGTTGCCCGCGATCACGATCCTATCAATAATTTTCAAAAGAATATTCCTACAAATGTGTATGTAGAAGAAGCATGGCGCTCAGATTTTAATGGAATATTTGATGCGAACACCGTACTTGATCAACTTGATAAAAACGGAAGCTATGCAGGATCTGCAGCATTAGTTACAAGATTAACTGCAGAAGCCAAATTCCTTCGTGCTTTTTTTTATTTTGACCTGGTTAAGTATTACGGTAAACTGCCAATAATTGATCACCCGGTATCTGCGGCGGAGGCCAACACTACTTCCCGCAGTTCTGTCACTGATGTATACAATTTTATTATTGGTGATCTTCAATTCGCAGTTGCAAATTTGCCAACCAACTTCAGCGGTCCATTCCCAAATTATACTTCGGCAGATATCGGCAGGGCAAATAAGTACGCCGCAGAGGCAGTACTTGCAGGGGTTTACATGGCCCGTTCGGGTCCGGACTATGGCGTTGCAGGACCGGGCTTAGGGCTAAGCGAATGGAATCTTGCTTTACCATTGTTACAGGATATTATCAGTAGTGGCCTTTATACTTTCAACCCAGCCTTTGCAAATATTTTTTCATACAGCAATCAAAATCCCTCAAGTAACAAAGAAGCCATATTTGATATTATGTTTCTCAGGGGGCAGAGTCCTGTTTTGGGAACAGATTTCCCCTGGCTGCTTTCACCACAAAACTATTTCAATTCATTTCCCACTGGAAATACCGCAGCAAACGGCCTTATCGGAAACCCTAACGTATCAAACAATCTTTTGAATGATTATGATGCCGCTGACGCCCGCATGTCGCCAACTATTCATACAACGACTTTTTCCTACAATGGCACCGCAGACTCACACCCATTCATGAGAAAATATTTGGATACTACACAAATTCCAACAAGCCGTTTCGATTGGGGCATAAATTTTATTGCTATTCGTTACACCGATATATTAATGCTGAAAGCAGAATGCATTCTACATGGAGCACCCGGTGCTCAAAGCGATGTTGATGATATAGTTAACCAGGTAAGAACACGTGCAGCCCTGCCGGCATTGACAGGTGTAACACTTGCACAACTTTATGACGAGCGCAGAAAAGAATTTGCCAACGAAGGATTGCGCTGGTTTGATCTGCAAAGAAGTGGTAACCTTATAACTATAATGAATGCATGGATAAATACGGAGGATGCTGCCTTACATAAGATAACCCAGGTAACAGCAAATGATATTATTTACCCTGTACCGCAAACGCAGTTGGATGCTGCGCCAGGGTTGTATGATCAAAATCCAGGTTATTAGTTTTCTCATAAGCAGCCATGTAATGGCAAAGGATGGCGCTGTCAATTATGGCACGCCATTTTATTTTTTACATGTATTAACTCATTTGAATAACCTATCGCGATGCTTAAAAAAAGCCTTCCTTTATTGAACTTTTTTTTATTGATTATTTCCTCGTCACTTTTTTCACAACCTGTATTGGAAACGGGCGGCGGCCCAATGCCAGACACGTGGATTGATAAAGACACACACCATAAAATAATAAAACTATCCCGTATACCAGGCAGCAATATGAGTTTCTATTTTCATAATAATCCTTTCGTTGATAACGAATCCGATGGCTATCGGATGGTATTTTATAACAGCAGTAACCCTAAAACCGGGAGGGAAGATGAAAATAAAAAGTTTGAAGTGTATGATCAGAACATTAGAAATAAACAATTGTATAAACTTGATCTCTCCACATTCAAAGCAACGCAGCTTACCAATCATCCTTTAGCCATGACCGGTGAAATTGTTTCTCCAACATTGAAAGAAGCTTTTTACCAAATAAAAGACAGTGTGTTTGCGGTAAATATTGAAACAAAAAAAGAAAGACTGGTATATGTATTTCCTGACGATTTTAAAGCAAGCATAACTACCATAAATGCTAACGGCACATTGTTGGCAGGTGCATGGTCAGGGGATAAAGAAAAAGAATTGTTTAAGGATCATCCCGAGAAAAAAGATTACTTCAATATTATTTACGAAGCAAAATTGCCGAGGACATTATTCACAGTTAATATGAACACCGGCAAGCTCAATAAAATTTTTAGCGACAGTGCATGGCTAAACCATGTGCAATTTTCTCCAACAGATCCATCACTGCTTATGTTTTGCCACGAAGGCCCCTGGCACAAAGTGGACAGAATATGGACAATTGACATCAATACAAAAAAAGTAACGTTGATGCACAAACGAACAATGAATATGGAAATTGCGGGGCATGAATGGATTGGCGCAAGCGGTAATACAATTTGGTTTGACCTGCAACAACCAAAGGGCGAAACTTTTTTTGTAGCAGGAGCAAATACCAGGACAGGTAAAGAAATAAAATATAAGTTGGCCCGGAATGAATGGAGTGTACATTTTAATTCATCAACTGATGAAAAATTATTTGCAGGAGATGGCGGCGATCCAAATGCCGTAGCGAAAGCAACCGATGGTAAATGGATATATTTGTTTAGGCCAAACGGGAACAAATTCATAGCGGAAAAACTGGTAAATATGAAACATCATCAATACAAGTTAGAGCCTAACGTGCACTTTTCGCCCGATGCTAAATGGATAATATTTCGTGCAAACTTTGAAGGGATTGAAAATATTTATGCGGTAGAAATAAAAAGATCGTAAGCTTTTTAATGAAAAAAATATATGCCATAATAGCCCTAAGTTGTTTTTTACAAACCAGCTTTTCACAAATAAAATGGCCCACTATAACTGAGCAAACAAAACCATGGACAAGATGGTGGTGGATGGGCAGCGCAGTAAATGAAAAAGGCCTGGATGCTCAATTAAATTCTTTATCTGCTGTTGGTTTTGGCGGAGTAGAAGTGGTGCCGATCTATGGTGCTATCGGCTATGAACAACAATATGTAAAATATCTTTCTCCACGATGGATGCAGTTACTTGATTATACAGTTAGCAAAGCTTCTTCTTTGAAAATGGGAGTTGATATTTCTGTTGGCACCGGCTGGCCGATCGGTGGGCCACAGGTTACAGCGGTGGATGCAGCAACGAAATTAGTAGTGCAAACCTATAGCCTCGCTGCGGATAAAACTTTGCCCAGAAAAATATTGATCGATGATGTGAAACTTCGCAATACACCGGGAGTATTTTTATCTGCATTGATCGCTTATGATGATAAAGGAAATTCATTAGACATTACAGATAAAGTAGCAACAGATGGAACACTGAACTGGTCACCAGCGGAAGGTAATTGGCAATTATATGCAGCTTTTGTTTCCAAGACAAGACAACTCGTTAAACGTGCAGCATTAGGGGGCGAAGGTTTTACATTGGATCATTTTTCTCCCGTAGCAATAAAAAATTATTTCAAAACATTTGATACAGCTTTTGGTAATTCATCGCATGGCGTTCGTTCTTTTTTTAATGACAGTTATGAGGTGTATGATGCAGACTGGACACCCGATTTTTTTGCAGAGTTTAAAAAAAGAAGAGGCTATGACCTGCGGCCATATATAAAAGATTTGATCTCAAAAGAAAAAACCGATTTGGTTAGCCGGATAAAAACTGATTATAGGGAAACAATGAGTGACCTGATGCTCGAAAATTTTACACAAAACTTTACTAGATGGGCGCACAGCAAACATGCAGGAAACACCAACCAGGCGCATGGCTCACCCGGAAACTTATTGGATCTTTATGCGGCAGTTGATCAACCCGAATGCGAAACTTTTGGCAGCAGCCATTTTGCAATAAAAGGATTACGAAGAGATAGCGCTGACGTTAGAAATGTAGATCCCGACCCGATCATGCTAAAGTTTGCTTCATCAGCCGCACATGTTACCGGCAAACCATTAACTTCCTGCGAAACATTTACCTGGCTCACGGAGCATTTTAAAACTTCATGGAGTCAATGCAAACCGGAAGTGGAGCAGGTTTTTTTATCAGGTATCAATCATGTTTTTTATCATGGCACTACTTATTCACCCACAGATGTTCCTTTTCCCGGATGGCTATTTTATGCTTCAACGAATTTTGTTTTAAAAAATAGTTTATGGCCACATGTTAAAGGATTGAATGAATATATAACCCGCTGTCAATCTGTTTTGCAATCCGGAAAACCTGATAATGATTTTTTAGCTTACTGGCCTGTATATGACGCATGGAGTAATCCAGAAGGAATGGATCTTCCTTTCAGAATTCATGATATTGATAAATGGTTGTACCCATCTTCTTTTTATAAAGATGTGGTTGAGCTGCAACGAAAAGGATTTTCCATGGATTTTATCAGCGATAAAATGATAAAAGAAAGGTTGAGTACTGGTGATTTTCAAAAAAGAAAAACAGAGACAATTTTTGTTCCTCAATGTAACCTGATGCCGGTTGCTACATTAAAAAGTATTATTGCTCTTGCAAAGAATGGTGATGTAGTAGTGATGCAGGATTTGCCAAAGGATGTACCGGGGCTCGGTGACCTTGATGAGCAAAGACAAGAATTGAAGAAAGCAATTGCATCTATTTCATTCAAAAAAATCAATAATGATATTAGTGAGTTTGCAACCGGTAATGGAAAAATTATTTTAAGCAATGATGTGCAGAAAGGATTGGAATATGCCAAATTGAAAAGAGAAACACTAACTGATATTGGATTGAAATTTATCCGCAGGGCAGTTGATGGAGATAAATATTATTATATCGTAAATCATACAGCTAATGATATTGATACCACGATCAACATTCAAACAGGAAGTGCTTCAATAATTATTTTCGATCCACAAAATGGAGCAACAGGTTTGGCCTCAGGTTCATCAACAGGAAATACAAGTGATGTGAAAATTCAATTGCGGTCTGGTGAAGCATGGTTTCTTAAAACATCATTAAAAAAAGAAGCAGCAAAAGCATGGGAATATTTACATCCGACAAAAGATGTCATTACACTAAATAACGAATGGAATGTTCATTTTACAAGCGGCGGACCATTTTTACCTAAGGACGAAAAGATAAATTCATTAAAACCTTGGACAGATTTTCCTGATACAGCTACGCAATCTTTTTCCGGCACGGCTGAATACACAACCACATTTACCATCAAAAAGAAAACGGCTAAAGATTATTTACTGGAACTCGGAAAAGTAGATGAATCGGCTAAAGTAACGATCAATGGAAAAGAAGTTGGCATTTTATGGTGCCTGCCTTTCAAAGCGAACATTGGTAAGTACCTGAAAAAAGGTGAGAATACTATCAACATTGAAGTAGCAAATTTAATGGCGAATCATATCCGTTACATGGATCAGCATAAAATAGTATGGCGAAAATATCACGAGATAAATTTTGTAAATATTGATTATAAAAATTTTGACGCTTCTGGCTGGAAAGTTCAACCTTCAGGATTAGAAGGACCGGTTACTATAACCAGTTTAAAAAATTGAGCAATGAGACAATGCTGTTCAACTTTTCTTTTCATGATTTTCGTTTCCTTGTCAGTTTGTTCACAGCAAATGAAACCTGATAGCAATTTTCATATTTATCTTTTGATCGGGCAATCGAATATGGCAGGGCGTGGAGAAATAGATGCTGAAAGCAAAGTATTGAACCCACAAATACTGATGTTAGATTCATTGAATAATTGGGTGCCAGCTACCGACCCTGTTCATTTTGATAAACCAATAACAGGTGTTGGCCCTGCAATCGGCTTCGCTAAAAATATGTTAGGTGATAATAAAAATATAAAAATTGGATTGGTTCCCTGTGCATGGGGAGGCTCACCGATCAGTGTTTGGGAGCCCGATTCTGTATATATGAAAGCACATCCGTATGATGATGCTATCGCGAGAACAAAAGTAGCCACGCAACAAGGTGTTTTAAAAGGTGTGTTGTGGCACCAGGGTGAATCGGATAATGACCCGGTCAAAGTAACTGCTTATCTCGATAAACTAAAAGCATTGATTAACCGTATCCGTACAGATCTTAAAATACCTGACTTACCTTTTGTTGCTGGTGAAATTGGTTATTTTAATAAGGTTAATATCATCAATAAAGTAATTGATAGTTTACCGGGACAAGTTTCGAATACGGCTGTTGCGTCTGCAAGTGGATTGATTGATAAAGGAGACAAGCTGCACTTTAATACTGCATCTGCAAGAGAGCTGGGAAAACGGTATGCAGGTGCAATGAAAAAACTCCAGGCAAAAAGATAGATGACAGCGATTCTGCTTTGTATAACTCCTCATGTTTTTGCGATTCAAAATGAAAAGATATTTTTTACATACTGCACTTTTACTACTGTGTTTTTATTTTTCAGCTGCGCAAAATCAACTTGTAAAATTATGGCATGGGGTTCAGCGATCCATTCATTATAAACCTGAAGGCAAAGATTTTGTTTGCGTGAATCCCACACGCCGCTTCAATCGTGCATTGTACGGCACTAATACTGCTTTCAGAGTAGAAGCAGGCGACCTGCCTGAGTTTGCGATGTATATGCCCGGCATGGGTGGCAATTTCAAGTTTGGATTGATAAATGGCAAAGAAAGCAAATGGCTTACCGATGCAAAAAATATCAGAGCTATTTATCGCCCCGGCAGCATGTTGTATGAAATTAGAGATCCAATGTTGGGCAATGGGTCTTTGCATATTTCTGTTCTTGCTCTTGCCGATGCAGAAGGCATGATTATAAAAACTCAGGTTATAAATGCGGATAAAAAAGTTGAACTGCTTTGGGCATTCGGCGGAGCATCAGGCAAAAAGTTTTCCCGTGATGGAGATATTGGCGCTGATCCCGAATCAGCTTTTTATTTGCAACCCGATTATTGTAAAGACAATTTTTATCAAATTAAAAAAAATACATTTCAGCTATCTTATGGAACCGGCAAAGTATTGACAGAAGAAGAACGGTATGAAATTCAGCAAAGTCCGGTTAGCGGCAGTCAAAAAAATTCTCTAAAACATCTTGCAGGAATCTTTCCGCCCAACTCAGTTATCCATGTTGCGGATGCAAATGAACAGGCAACTCCTCTGAATTTATTTCAATCCGATTCTTCAGCGTTGCCTGTTATTACTGGAAAAATGAATGCCTCAAATGCTATAAATTATTTTTTAATTCAAAATGTGACATCTCTAAAAATCATTTACCAGGAATTAGAAAAGGTATTTGATAATGCAGAAAAAGCAAGAGAAAAAATAGCGGACAGAATAAAGCTTTCCACTCCTGATCCATATATTAATACACTGGCAAGTACATTGTGCATTGCCGCAGATGCTATTTGGGAAGCGCCTTCTTATTTGCACGGAGCCGTTGCATGGCGCATGCGTTTGCCCGGATGGCGTGGCCCTTATGTGGCAGATCCTTTGGGTTGGCACGACAGGGCAAGAGAGCATTTCAGCAGTTATGCTTTGTCACAATTGACAAGCCCGCTAACGGGACTTGTAATCGCCGATACATCTTTGCACCTCGCACGTCAATTAGAAAAATTAGGCACTTCACTTTTTAGCGACGGATATATTTGCCGTAATCCCAACGGTGATTTCAGGCCACACCATTATGATATGAATCTCGTTTTTATTGATGCGCTTTTAAATCATTTTAAATGGATCGGTGATATTGCTTTTGTAAAAAAAATGTGGCCTGTTTTACAAAGGCATCTTGCCTGGGAAAAAAGAAATTTTGATACGGATGACGATTGCTTGTATGATTCGTATGCGGATATTTGGGCCAGCGATGCGCTGCAATATAGCGGTGGTGGCGTCATGCATTCGTCAGCTTATAATTACAGGGCTAACAAAATGGCTGCTGAAATTGCTTCCATGATTGGTGAAAATCCAACGCCATATCAGAAAGAAGCAGATCATATTTTTCATGCGATGCAAACTGAATTGTGGATGCCTTCTAACGGGTGGTATGCAGAATATAAAGATGCGCTTGGTTTAAAGTTGTTGCATCCATCAGCAGGCCTATGGACTATCTATCATTCCATTGACAGTAAAGTGCCAGACAATTTCCAGGCTTATCAATGTTTAAAATATATTGACGACAACATTCCTCACATGCCCGTTCGTGCTAAGGGCATCGCAGATTCAAACATGTATGTTTTATCTACTACTAACTGGCAGCCATACACGTGGTCTTTGAATAATGTGGTTCTTGCTGAAAACCTCAATACTTCATTGGCTTACTGGCAAGGAGGCCGGCCTGAAGAAGCTTTTCGTTTATGGCGAAGCTCTTTAATAGAAAGCATGTTCCTTGGTGCAAGCCCCGGTAATTTTGAGCAACTTTCTTTTTATGATGCAATACGCGGCGAACTCTATCGTGACTTTGCTGACCCGATAGGCGTTGCAGCACGTACTTTGGTGGAAGGGCTTTTTGGTATTGAGCCCAATGCCTTGAATGACACTTTACTTATAAAACCGGGGTTGCCCTCACAATGGAATTTCGCTTCATTATCTGTTCCTGATATTTCTTTTGATTTCAAAAGAAAAAGTAATGTTGATTTTTATACTATTACTCCGTTGTTTCAAAAAGAAATAAATTTAAAATTTATAGCGAGGGCAAGAATGGATAATGTTGAATCAATAACAGTGAATGGAAAAATAGTTCAATGGAAGCAGTTAGAAAATGCAATTGGCCTTCCCTCAATCGTGCTGAATATTCCTACTGAAAAAAATTATAATATAGAAATTAAATGGGAAGGAAAAAGTTTTGAAAAGCCACCTTTAAAAGATTCTTTCACCAACAATGAAAACCTGCAAATTCAATTTGCAGATGAAAGAATTATCAAAGTTTTTGATCCGCAAAAATGTTTGAAACAGGCCACTACAAAAGATCATCAGTTAAATGCTGTTGTTCAAAGTGAAGGAAACAAAACTTTTTTTGTTGAAGTGCAACAAGGAATATTTACTTATTGGCAGCCCTTTTCTTTTTACGTAAAATCAAATATTAAAAATAAAACTGATACCCCGTTAATAAAAGGTCAGTCAGTTTTTGACACAATTGATTTGCACCATTTTTACAATGCAAAGGTTACTGATATTTTTAAACAGCAATACCTCGAACCGAGAGTAAAATCGCCAACCTTGCAATTGCCAACTCAAGGCATTGGTAATTGGGCCGCTCCTTTGGCGCAGGCAAATATTGATGATGAAGGCCTACGAAAACTGGCTGCAAATAATAATGAAATTACTACGCCAAATGGCGTTCCTTTCAATACTCCGTCAGATTCATTGCTGAATAATATTGTGTTTACATCGCAATGGGATAACTATCCGAATTCAATAATGATACCGCTTTCAGGCAAAGCTTCCCAACTTTATTTATTAATGGCAGGAAGCACCAACCCCATGCAAAGCAGGCTTACTAACGGTATGATCGTCGTCAGTTATGCAGACAACACAAGCGATACATTGTTGCTTAGAAATCCGGAAAACTGGTGGCCGATAGAACAGGATTATTACATTGATGGTTTTGCATTTACAACTGGCGAAGAAGTTCCGGAGCGCCTTTATTTAAAAGAAGGAAAATTTGGAAAAAGCCTGCCATCCTATATTTCAATAAAAGGACTTACTAATATCGGCATAGATGGCGGAGCGGCAACAGTGCTTGATATGTCGCTTGATAAAACAAGAACTTTGAAGTCATTACAATTATATGCTGTTGCCAATGATGTAGTGATTGGATTAATGGGAGCAACATTAATAAGATAGCTTATAAGTTGCCTTCAAAATTTTGAAGAGAAGATTCGCCATTGTAGGAAAGGCTTTGAATGATGAAACTAATTTTTTAAAAAATAAAATAGAAATATGAAGTATCTGTTTACAAGGTTTTTTGCAGTGATTAGCTTATTCACTGCCACAGCAAATAGCTATGCGCAATCCGCAACATCGCCTGCTCAAAAAGATTTTATTTTTTCTGCGATTAAGGGTACCGTTAGTAAGCCGGATTCGGTAATATTTCCTGAAAATATAAATTCTGTTTCATGGACAAAAGGCGACACTTCGGCTTTCAATTTCGCAGTAAACAAAAAAAGAAATCTGTCGCTTTTATTTGCGCCTTCTATGGATTTTACAGGGATAGCAAGAGCAACATTACAAGTAAAAAATTCTTCAGGCAGAACCTTTGCTATTAATCTCACAGGGCTTAGCACCAAAGGGCTTGAAGGAGAAAACGAAGCGCCGCTTTCAATGATTGTAGATGCGCTGGGCTATAAAACGGATGTTGGCTGGACAGGCCTTGCAAACCATTCCAGGCCTGAGTTGCAGGGCAATGAAATTCCATACCAGCTTTTTCATAAAGCCACAAAAGGTAAGGTTGAAATGATTCCTGTAGCAAGGTATTCGCCGGATTTTGAATTGCCTTTCGGATATTATATTGATAAGAACGAAGCGCCGGATAAACATGAAGTTGGCGTTCTTGCAAAAGCAGGCACCTATCCTGAACACCAAATCTTGTTTCCGGCAATAGCATCAGGTGGTCATTCATTTGATCCGGGTGATAATTCATTTGGTTTCTATGCCACCGGCCCAACCCACACTGCTTATTCCGAAGATGTTTGGAACATGTTATTTTTTCCTGCCAATGCAGTGCGGGCCACAAGAATTTATCCTTTAAAAAATGCAAATGGGAATTTGCTCAACAATACTTACCTGGTTTGTTTTGAAGAAGCAAAAAACGGGGATTTCAATGATTATGTTTTTCTTGTAAAAAATATTGCTCCCATAACTACAGACGCATTTACTGCATTGTTTAACGGAAAAAATCTTAATGGGTTCCATACTTTTTTGCAGGGCATTGGAACAAACAAAGATCCTGACAATAATTTTAAAGTGGAAGATGGCACATTACATGTTTTAGGAAAAGATCTCGGATATGCAATTACTGAAAAACCATATAATAACTTTCATTTAAAAGTTGATTTTAAATGGGGAGAAAAAAGATGGCCACCCCGCGATACTGCAAAAAGAGATGCGGGAGTTTGTTATAATATTGGAATGAACGAACCCGATTCTATATGGCCTTCGTCAATTGAATTCCAGGTACAGGAAGGCGATGTGGGCGACTTCTGGCTATTAGGTTTCAGCACTATTAAAGTAAATGGCGTACAAAATGTACCTGCCAATCACACAAGAATGATTAAGCAAAAAGATAACGAAAAACCTAAGGGTGAATGGAACACGATAGAAATAATTTCTTATAATGGAAAATGTGTTCACGTGGTAAACGGTGTTGTGGTAAACGTAGGTGAAGGTGCCAGTGTAAAAGACGGCAGGTTTTTGCTGCAATCAGAATACTCAGAGATATATTATCGTAATGTAAAAATCAGGAAACTATAATGATTCACTATATGAAAAACAAATTCATTTTACTTCTATGCCTAACCGTTAGTATGTGTGCAAATGCACAGGAACACCGGGGTGATCCAACGCTTACTGAAATATGGTCGCCTAAGCCAAAAGTAATTACACCAGGTGCAAGATCCGAAGACCCTTCATCTGATGCTATCGTTCTTTTTAAGAGCGAAAAAGATACAGTCAACTGGGTAAGTAAGGATGGCAAACCTTTTAACTGGAAAGCAGGTGATGATTACTTTACTGTGGCTCCTTTTTCTGGTGACCTTCGCACGAAGCAGGCTTTCGGTGATTGTCAACTGCACATAGAATGGAGGACTCCGGCAGAAGTGAAAGACAGCGGACAGGGCCGTGGTAACAGTGGCGTTTTTTTAATGGGCCTTTATGAATTGCAGGTGCTTGATTCTTATGATAATCTTACGTATTCTAATGGACAGGCAGGAAGTGTTTATAAGCAACACATGCCTATGGTAAATGTGTGCCGTCCGCCGGGTGAATGGCAGACGTACGATATTATTTTTATTGCACCGCAATTTTATGCAGACAGCACTTTAAAATCTGCTGCACGCATGACCGTTTTTCAAAATGGTATTTTAATACAAAACAATGTTGAGCTCTGGGGGCCGATGCAATTTGTTGGCGTTCCAAAATATGAGATGCATGGTGCAAAAGAACCTTTGCTACTCCAGGATCATCATAATACAGTAAGCTTCCGTAATATCTGGATCAGGGAATTATAATATTAAATTATTTATACAGCTATGAAAATGCATCTTCATTATATGTTTCAAAGATCCGCGATAAGTCTTTATTTAATAGTAGCTGTTTCACTGGCAGCCTCAGCACAGCAAAAGAATACGCTGGCAGTTTCTGAAAAACAGGCGGGCAATGCCTTTACACTTTTTAATTCCAGACTGGTATCATCCTTTATCATAGATAGTAATGATGCCAAGGTAGTAAGCATCGCAGCCAATGCATTTACGAATGATATAAAACTTATGTCGGAGAAGGAGATGCGGGTTGAGTATGGAGGTATCAAAGGAAGGGGCTGCAATATTATTGCAGGAACAATCGGGCATTCTAAATTCATAGATAGCCTTATCGAAACAAAAAAAATTGATGTAAGCCTGATAAAGAATAAATGGGAGTGTTTTTTAATAAAGGTGATTGATAAAAACAAGTTGGTGATAGCCGGAAGCGACAGAAGAGGCACTGCTTTCGGTATCTTTCAATTATCAAGAATGATGGGTGTTTCTCCTTTTGTTTGGTGGGCGGACGTAACGCCGCAAAAGAAAGAACAGTTATTTGTTTCGGGAAATTATATTTCAAAAGAACCCTCTGTAAAATATCGCGGTATTTTTATTAATGATGAAGACTGGGGACTGCAGCCCTGGGCAGCAAAAAATATAGATACGGATATAAAAGATATTGGCCCGAAAACTTATGCAAAAGTTTTTGAATTGTTGCTGCGATTAAAAGCCAATTACATCTGGCCGGCCATGCATCCATGTACAAAAGCTTTTTATTATTATAAAGAAAATCCACAGGTTGCAGATGATTATGCAATAGTGGTGGGCAGCAGTCATGCAGAACCTATGTTACGGAATAACGTATTTGAATGGGCGGTAAATTTTAAAAACGAATATGGCAAGCAACATGGTGAATGGCGATATGATGTAAACAAAAATGAAATTTATAAATACTGGAATGACCGGGTAGCGGAAGCAAAAAACTACGAATCGGTTTTCACAGTAGGAATGCGAGGTGTGCATGATAGCGGCATGCCCGGTCCGAAGGATCCTGATAAAAAAGTAACGTTGCTGGAAAACATCATCAGCGATCAGCGGGACATATTTAAAAATAATTTTAAAAAATCGCCTTCAACTATACCGCAGATATTTATTCCTTATAAAGAAGTGTTAGACCTGTACCGTCGCAATATGAAGTTGCCCGATGATATTACGATCATTTGGCCGGACGATAATTACGGATACATTCGCCAACTCCCCGATGAGGAAGAACAAAAAAGAAGTGGTGGTAGCGGCGTGTATTATCATTTATCGTACTGGGGTTGGCCACAAGATTATTTATGGTTATCAACCACCTCACCTTCGCTGATTTCATGGGAAATGACAAAGGCATATTACAAAGGCGCACAAAGACTTTGGGTGTTTAATATGGGTGATATAAAACCGGCAGAAATGGAACTGCAGTTTGCAATGGATCTTGCCTGGGATATTAAAAAGCAACCTCCGCAGAGAGCTTATGAATATGCAAAAGAATGGGCCAGAGAAATATTTGGTAAAGAATTAGCGCCTTCCATTGCAAGTATAAAGAATGAATATTACCAGTTGGCTGCGGCGGCTAAACCGGAACACCTGGGCATGGTTTTGTTTTCAAAGGAGCAAATGAATGACAGGCTGAACCGTTACAATCAAATTGCTTCGGAAGCGATCATCCTAAAAGCGTCTGTCCCTTCCCGTTTGCAGGATGCTTATTATGAATTGATACTGTACCCGGTTGTCAGTGCAAAGCTGATGAATGAAAAAGTTTTTTATACAAGATTGTCTGATACGAAGAAAGCAATGATCGCTTATGATAGTATCAACCTTCTCACAAATGTGTATAATACAACAACTGCCGGTGGAAGATGGAATGGCATTATGAGCGATCACCCGAGGGATTTGAAAATATTCAATGCTCCTTTAAATGCAGATACAATAGCCCTTTTAAAAGATACACTAAGCAACAGGAAACCGATCATGGTATTGAACGCATCTGATTTTTCAACAAATAAAGAACAACCTAATAACACGATTTCTACAATAAATGGATTAGGTATAAATGGAAAGGGGTTGACGGTTTTACCCGATCATTTTCATCAGTGGAAGCAGGCCATTCCATTAAAGGATATATATACCACTTACGAAGCGAACCTGGGTAAAGGGGCTTATATCATAATTGTGAAATGCGTGCCAGGCTTTTCAATGGGCAGTTCGAAACAACTGAGATATGGTATTTCAATCAACGATGAACCCGAACAAGTGATGAATATATATGCCGAAACAGAATCCAATGCGTGGAAACAAAATGTGGTGAATGGATTTTCTTATGGGACAACGACGCATGTTATTAAAAAGGATGGCAGTGCAATTATTAAATTATCCCTGAAAGATCCCGGGCTTGTTATTAGTACTATTGAAATTTATAAACAATGATCATGAAAAGAAGTCTTCTGAATTTAACAAACTAATTAAAGAACAATGAAAAATATAAAACAGGATAAAATTGTAATAGTCATTGTTATTTTATGCTTCACCCATTTTAATTCTGCATTCGCGGATGTAAAGCCTGCAAGCCTGTTTAAAGATCACATGGTGCTACAATGCAACATGGCGGATCCAATTTGGGGAACTGCTGATGCTGGTGAAAGCGTAACAGTTAAAATAGCCAACCAAAGCCATTCAATGATAGCTGATAATAATGGAAACTGGCTCATCAAATTGAATAAGCTTACTATCGGTGGGCCGTACACGCTAATCATTGAGGGGAAAAATAAAATCACCATCAACGATGTGTATGCCGGTGAAGTATGGCTTTGCTCCGGCCAGTCAAACATGGATATGACTGTCGCACGGGAAGACCGTTATTGGTGCGGCGTATTTAATGAGAAGGACGAAGTTGCTCCCGCAAATTATCCATTGATAAGGGTTTTTGATGTGGATTTTACTCCCGCTGCCACGCCACAAAAAGATGTAATTGGAAAATGGGAGTTAGTATCGCCGAAAACTGTCGGCCATATATCAGCAGCTGCTTATTTCTTCGCAAGGGATTTGCAAAAGAAATTAAAAATTCCTATTGGCCTTATCACTACTGCTTATGGAGCCAGCACCGCCGAAGCATGGACAAGCAAAGAAGCATTATCAAAAGATACACTCTTCAAAAAACTGTTGGATAATTACCAGGAAAAATTAATTAAGTACGAAGAAGATACCGCTGCTCAAAATAAATACAAGACTGCTTATGAAATATGGAAACCCGCAGCAGCAAAGGCAAAGGCCGACGGCAAAGATGAATTAAGAGGGCCGAAAAATCCAGACCCTGTAAGTGATCAGCATAATCCATCTGTGTTGTGGAATGGAATGGTAAATGCACTCGTGCCTTATGCGATACGCGGTGCTTTATGGTACCAGGGTGAATCGAACTCGCCCACTGCTTCTATTTACCGGCAATTGATGGAAACATTAATAATAGATTGGCGGCAACGATGGGGCGAAGGCAACTTCCCTTTTATTTATGTGCAGTTGGCAAACATTGGAAAAACGTATGATTCATTGCCTGCAATGGGAGGATCGGAAGCGATTAAAAGAGAGGCACAATTACAAAATCTTTCCATTCCCAACACTGCTATGGTTGTTGCGATTGACAATGCTGATTCCAATGATATGAATAATGTTCATCCAAAAAATAAACAGGAAATAGGCCGAAGGCTTGCGTTAGCTGCTGAAGCGGTTGCTTACAATGAAAAGATCATCTATTCGGGACCGTTATATTCTAAAATGAAAATAGAAGGGAATGCTATAAGGCTCTATTTTAAAGATGCAGATGACGGCTTAATGGCAAAGAGCAATAAATTAATTGGCTTTGCTATTGCAGGAGATGACAAAAAATTTGTTGGGGCGGATGCGAAGATAGATGGCAATACAGTCATTGTTTCGAGCCCGGAAATTAATAAGCCTGTTGCTGTTCGCTACGGCTGGGGAAGTAATCCGCCAACAAGTTTGTACAACAAAGCTGATCTTCCTGCTTCGCCTTTTAGAACAGATAGTGATGACGCCCCGTGAGTACAGGACGCACAAATCAATTTTTTTCGTCAACTTCAAACTTCTTCATTTATAACGATTGTAATATGAAACACAAAAAAATCATTTGCCTTTTTCTCGCTTTCTTTTTTTTAGCCGTATATAAAAATTGTTTTAGTCAATCTGGTGGAAATAATGATCTAAGCTGGACAAAAGATGCCGGTGCTAAACAATTTCCATCATCAACAAAGATTTTTGTAATAAAGGCTAAAAGCGATACAGTAAAAGTTATCTCTAAACAGATACAGGAAGCAATAGACAAATGTGCTAAGAGTGGCGGTGGTATTGTTTCGTTTAGCCCTGGTAGTTATGTTACAGGATCTATTTATTTAAAATCAAATGTGCATTTGCAAATTGATAAAGGTGTTACCTTATTAGGTTCGCAAAGCTTTGACGATTATCCTGAAATAAATACGCGTATTGCAGGTATAGAAATGAAATGGCCTTCCGCATTGATAAATGTTATTGATGCAAAAAATGCAGCGGTAACCGGCGAAGGTGTTGTAAATGCAAGAGGAAAATTTTGTTGGGACAAATATTGGGCGATGCGTAAAGAGTATGATAAAAAAGATTTGCGGTGGATTGTAGATTATGATGCAAAAAGAGTACGCACCATGCTGGTGCAGAATTCTTCTGATATTACATTAAAAGGAATCACGTTAAAAAATGCAGGCTTCTGGACGGTGCAGGTTTTATATTCTGACCATGTAAGTGTAGATGGGCTTATTATCAGAAATAATGAAGACGGGCATGGGCCAAGCACTGATGGTGTTGATATAGATTCTTCCACATGGGTGTTGATTGAGAATTGCGATATTGATTGCAATGATGATAATATTTGTTTGAAAGCAGGGCGCGATTGGGATGGACTTCGCGTTAATAAACCCGCAGAATATATTGTGATAAGAAAATGCGTAGCCCGCCGTGGTAGCGGTCTTGTTACGTTGGGCAGCGAAACCTCCGGTGGAATAAGGCATGTACTTGCTACAGATCTTTATGCAAAAAATACTGATAACGGGTTGCGAATAAAATCTGCGTTTACCCGCGGTGGTACTGTGGAAGACATACATTTCAACAATACGGTTTTAGATTCTGTAAACAATGCGTTTCAAATTAATCTGAATTGGAATCCTTCCTACAGTTATTCTGAACTACCAAAAGGTTATAATTACGATTCTATTCCTGCTCATTGGAAAGCGATGTTGCATAAAGTGGAACCAGCCGAAAGAGGAATACCTCATGCAAAAGATATCTATGTTGAAAATGTCAAGGTTACGCACGCAAACCATGCATTCGTGGGTTCCGGCTATGAACAGTCAGTGTTAGAAAATTTTGTATTTACCAACTGCGATATTTCTGCGGGAGCAATTGGCTTGTTTGAGTTCACAAAAGACTGGAAATTCAGTAATGTAAATCTTACTATTGATAAAAGAGAAGGTATTTCAGTGGATTCAAATGGTAAAGCTAACCAGGAAAGATTGAAAAATTAAAAAAGCACTTTGATGAAATATAGTTCCGGTTTTGTTACATTTTTTTTACTAATTTCTTTTAGCATTCCGGCAAAAGCGCAGACCGAAAATTCCCGCGTTATTCAATCCTTCGATTCCTCCTGGAAATTCTTAAAATCAGATACTAACAGTACAGATCAAACGAATTATGATGATGCTAACTGGCGTTCCCTCAATGTTCCCCATGACTGGAGCATAGCAGGCCCTTACGATAGAAATAACACAACAGGAAGAGGCGGAGGATATTTGCCTGATGGAATTGGGTGGTATAGAAAAACTTTCTATTTAACTGGTGAAGATGCTAAGAAGCTTGTCTTTATTGAGTTTGAAGGAATCATGGCTAACAGTGATGTCTGGATAAATGGCTTTCACTTGGGTAAGCGCCCTTCCGGGTACAGCAGCCTGGAATACGAATTAACAGGCCACTTAAATTTTGGCAGCAACAATAAAAATGTAATTGCGGTTCGTGCAGATAATTCTATTCAGCCTGCCTCGCGGTGGTACACGGGTGCAGGCATTTACAGGCATGTTCATTTAATAATTACCAATCTTGTTCATGTGTCTCAGTGGGGTTCGTTCGTTACTTCGTCAAATGTTTCTATGGAGAAAGCTGAACTGCAAATACAAACCAATATCACGAATCAATCCGCATCTTCTCAAAATATTTTGCTACACACGGATATTATTTCACCGCATGGTAAAACGGTTGCCTCTTCCGATTCAAAACAAAAAATAGTTAATGGCAATGAAGATAATATTTTACAGAAAGTAAAGATTGCCAAACCTGAGCTATGGGATATTGACAATCCACGTTTATACCGCGCCGTTAGTAAGGTGTTTATTAATAAAAAACTGGTAGATGAAATAACAACGCCGTTTGGGATCCGCGATGAAAAATTTGAAGCCGCAACTGGTTTTTGGTTAAACGGAAAGAACCGAAAAATAAAAGGAGTTTGCCTGCACCAGGACGGTGGCGCATTCGGAGCAGCCGTTCCATTGGGCGTTTGGAAATACCGGTTGAACATTTTAAAAAATATTGGAGTCAATGCAATAAGAACCGCTCATAACCCACCTGCGCCAGAGTTCTTAACCCTTTGTGATGAAATGGGATTTTTAGTAATGGAAGAAACTTTCGATACATGGGAGGCGAAAAAGAGCCATGCTGAAAATGGGTATAATTTATATTTTAATGATTGGTGGGAAAGGGATACAAAAGCTATGATAATGCGTGACAGGAATCATCCTTCCATAATTATTTACAGCGTTGGTAATGAAATTCATGACAACCTTAATGACTCGGCAGGTTTCAGGAAGTATAAAATGCAACAGGACCTGATCCATTCATTAGATGGCACACGGCCTGTTACCATGGCGTTATTTCGTCCTGCACTATCCCATGTTTATGAAAACGGCTTTGCGAATATGATGGATGTTGTTGGCCAAAATTACAGGGAGAATGAATTGAGTACTGCTCACCAAAAACATCCGGATTGGAAAGTAATTGGAACGGAAAATGGACTTACGCAAGATGCATGGCTGGCGCTTCGCGACAATCCTTTTATGGCAGGGCAATTTCTTTGGGTCGGGTTTGATTATCCCGGCGAATCAGATTGGCCTTCTGTTGTATTTGGAAACAGCCTGGTTGACAAGACAGGTGCATTGAGAGATGCTGGCTGGCAAAGAAAAAGTTGGTGGAGTAATGAACCTACGGTTCATGTTATGCGACGGGAAGGTAATGCTGGCGCCGGAGACTGGGTAAGCGACTGGAGCCCTATGGATATTGACACGTACGATATGGCGAAGTTACAGGCGTTTAGCAATTGTGATGAAGTAGAACTATTTTTAAATGGCAAATTTTTGGGTTCTAAACCGCGGCCTGCGGACAATGCTTCGCCGCGAATATGGTCCATCACTTTTCAAAAAGGGACATTGAAAGTAGTGGCAAAAAATAATGGAAAAATTGTTGCAGAAGAGGAATTGATAACTGCAGGTAAGCCCGCAAAAATTATTTTAACTGCTGATAAAAACAGTCTTGAAAATACCCCGGATGATGTAGCATATGTAAGAGCGATGATCACCGATGAAAATGGAACACCCTGCCTCAATGCGGATAATAAAATTAAATTCAGCGTTGATGGTGCAGGTGTAATTGCCGCTGTTGATAATGCAGATGTAACAAGCACCGAGCCGTTTCAATCAGATCAACGATGGGCATATAAAGGAACCTGTATTGCTATCGTGAAAGCAAACGCAGATTCTGGTAACATAACGGTAACGGCTACGAGTGATAATTTAAAATCGGCAAAAATTGTATTGCAAGCTAAAAAGTAAAATCACTAAAACAGAAAAATGAAACCTTCCAAATTCTTAATGCTGCTTTCTATACTTGCCGCAATGGCATTTACTTTAAACAAACATAAGCCCGTTTTCTATATCATAGGGGACTCAACCGTTAAAAATGGTGATGGAAAAAATGCAAACCTCCTGCAGGGCTGGGGAAGTTTTATCGAAGATTATTTCGATACAACAAAGATCACGGTAGAAAATGATGCTATCGGCGGAAGAAGCAGCAGGACCTTTTTAACTGACGGAAGATGGGATAGGATTTTGCAAACTTTGCAAAAAGGCGATTATGTAATTATGCAGTTTGGACACAATGATGGCGGCGCTTTAGATGATACGGCAAGAGCGAGAGGAACCATTAAAGGAATTGGCGATGACAGCACAGAAATTTATAATCCTATCCGTAAACAAAAAGAAATGGTACATACGTATGGATGGTATTTGCGGAAATATGTGGATGATGCAAAAGCTGCAGGAGCCGTTCCCATCGTATGTTCGCCAATTCCGCGCAATGATTGGAAAGATGGAAAAGTTATTCGCAGTAATGATGGATATGCTTTGTGGGCAAAGGAAGTAGCAGAAGAAACAGGCACTTATTTTATTGACCTGAATAATATAATTGGTGATGCGTTTGAAAAAATCGGCCAGGAAAAAACGGCAACTTTTTTTCCGCAGGAACATACACATACGAATAAAGAAGGTGCCGTCTTCAATGCAAATATTCTAAGGGAAGGAATTAAAAATCTAAAAGGTTGTACACTGAAAAAGTACTTGTTGAAGAAATAAAATAATGCGGGAAATTTTATATCAATGAAACACAGGACGCCATTTTTCTTTTTTATTTTATTCTTAATGATTGGTAATTGTTATGCACAAAAAGTTGATAAAAAATTAAAACCCAATATTATTTTCATCTTCGCAGATGACCTCGGCTATGGCGATATTGGTTGCTATGGACAACAGAAAATAGAAACACCCAATATTGATAAACTTGCAGCAGGGGGTTTGCGATTTACCCAATTTTATTCAGGCGCACCTGTTTGTGCGCCTGCACGCGCCACGTTTTTTACAGGTTTGCATACGGGCCACACACCTGTAAGAGGAAATAAATCTTTCGAACCGGAAGGCCAGACACCATTACCGGATTCAATTATAACTTTCGCTAATATTTTACAACAAAATGGCTACGCCACCGGCGCTTTTGGCAAATGGGGTCTCGGCTACATTACTACAAGTGGTGATCCGGCTAAGAAAGGTTTCGATAAATTTTATGGATACAATTGTCAAAGCCTGGCACATAATTATTATCCTGATCATCTATGGAATAATCACGAAAGAATTAATTTTCCTGAAAACGCTGATGGCAACAAAACTTACTCATCGGATGTTATTCAGCAACAGGTATTGAATTTTATTGCCGGCAGCAAACAACCATTTTTCGCATATCTTCCTTATACTCTTCCACATGCAGAACTGATCGTTCCGCACGACAGCATTTATTATTATTATATAAAAAAATTCCATGAACAACCGGACACAAGTAAAAATAAATATGATGGAAGAATAAGAGATCCTTATCCACGAGCCTCTTATGCAGCAATGGTTACGAGGCTGGACCGTTACGTTGCTGAAATTGTGAATGGAGTAAAGCAAAAAGGAGTTGCGGAGAACACGCTTATTATTTTTACAAGCGACAATGGCCCGCATAGAGAAGGCGGTAATGATCCTGAATTTTTTAAAAGCAGTGGCATATTTCGTGGCATTAAACGCGATGTGTATGAAGGTGGAATACGTGAACCTTTTATTGCTTACTGGCCTGGTAAAATAAAAACAGGCGTTACTTCGCAGATTGGCACTTTATGGGACATGTATCCCACTTTTTTAGAATTGGCAGGAATTAAGAGCTCTATCAAAATCGACGGCCTTTCGCTGGTACCTACGTTATTGCATACACGAAAACAAACGCAGCATGAATATTTGTATTGGGAATTTCATGAAACCGATGGAAGGCAGGCTGTGCGCTGGAACAACTGGAAAGGCGTAAGGTTAGAAGTAAATAAAAGTACCGATACGCCGGTTGAATTATACAACCTTTCTGTTGATCCTTCGGAAACTAAAAATGTTGCTGATAAAAATGCCGCAATGGTAAAAAAAATGCAGGAGTTGATGAAGGAGGCACATGTATCAAATCCGGACTGGCCTTTATTACCTTATGAATTCACAAAGCAATGATTAAAAAAAAGTTATCGCCGATAAGATGCTAAAGATATTCTCCTTCATACTTGTTTGCTTTTTATTTCCCGTAGCTACTAAAGCACAATCACCTATTAACCGGAAGGCTTTGGCAGAGAGGCATAATGTTGTCAATAACCACTTTGATTCTTTGTCATCTCTTTCCGTTGGCAATGGCAGCTTTGCTTTTACTGTTGATGTTACAGGCTTACAATCTTTTCCGGATGCTTACGCAAATGGCGTTCCGCTGGGAACTGAAAGTGAGTGGGGCTGGCACAACTTTATTAATACGAACCATTACAGATTTGATGAAACATTAAAAGACTATTTTTTACATGGAAGGAACATTCCTTACTCGGTCGAAATAAAAACACCGGAAAGGAACAAGGAAGCAGTAAACTGGTTCCGGCAAAATCCGCATCGCCTTCAGTTGGGGAATATAGGTTTTGATATAATAAAAAAAGATGGAAGCGAAGCAACGATAAATGATATTAAAAACATACACCAAACACTCGATTTATGGACAGGGGAAATCCATTCAACATTTACCGTAGAAAATATTCCTGTCGATGTTACCACTTATAGCCACCAGGAGCAAGATGCAATTGGCGTAAAAGTAATTTCACCCTTAGTGAAAGAAAAGAGATTGCTTATCCGTTTGCGCTTTCCTTACCCAACGGGAGATTGGGCAGACATGGGAAATAATTTTACAAATAATGACAAGCATCTTTCATCCATCGTTGCCCAAAAAAATAATAGCGCTTTATTGACGCATACCTTAGATAGTACAAGCTACTATGTAGCTGCCAAATGGGATAAAAGTGCCGCTATAAAAGAAAAGAGCCCTCATTATTTTATCATAGCTCCTGATGCAACGAAGAGTTTTGAAATCACCTTTCAATTCGATAAAAATAAAAAATTAGATGCTCCTCTATCTTTTGCGGCAGTAGCGAATAATAGTAAGGAAGAATGGAAAAAATTCTGGGAAAGCGGCGGTGCTGTTGACTTTACAGGCAGCACTGATCCGCGGGCATTTGAATTGGAAAGAAGAATTGTTCTGTCTCAATACTTAACAAAAATTCAATGTGCAGGAGATTATCCCCCGCAGGAAACAGGCCTGACCTATAATAGTTGGTATGGTAAACCGCATCTTGAAATGCACTGGTGGCATGGTATTCATTTTTCTTTATGGGGAAGAAATCATTTGTTAGAAAAAAGTTTAGCCTGGTATAAAAAAGTAGAGCCAAAGGCAAAACAGATTGCTGAAAGACAAGGTTATAAAGGAATCCGCTGGCAGAAGATGACAGACAATGAAGGAGAAGAAGGTCCCTCATCAGTTGGTGCATTTTTAATATGGCAACAGCCACATTTTATTTACTATGCGGAACTGTCCTATCGTGAACATAAGGACTTAAAAACATTAGAGAAATACAAAGACCTGGTTTTTGCCACGGCAGATTTCATGGCTTCTTATGCATACTATGATTCATCGAAACACAAATATATTTTGGGTAAAGGTGTTATTCCTGCGCAGGAAAGATTTAAAGCCACAGAAACGTTCAACCCAACTTATGAATTGGCTTACTGGCACTGGGCATTAAGCGTTGCACAGGAATGGAGAAAAAGATTGCATCTGCCAGCCAATAAAAAATGGGATGATGTTTTAAAGAATTTGTCTTCCCTGCCCATTCAGGGCGATAAATACCTGTTTACTGAAAGCGCTACAGACCTGCCTGCCGGACAGGCAGGTTCTTATACCAATCCGGAATACAGAACAGATCATCCCTCTGTCTTTGGCGCACTGGGCATGTTACCGCAAACAGGAATGGTTGATACAATTATAATGCGTAATACTTTCAATTGGATATGGAACAATTGGTCGTGGAATAAAACATGGGGATGGGATTTTCCAATGACCGCCATGACCGCCACACGGTTAGGGCTACCCGAAAAAGCCATTGATGCCCTATTGATGCCTGTTCAAACAAATACGTATTTAAACAATGGGCACAATTACCAGGAGCAGCGTTTGGCTATTTATCTTCCGGGCAATGGAGGCTTGCTGGCCGCCATAGCGATGATGTGTGCGGGATATGATGGGTGTAAAAAAGTTAATCCCGGATTTCCAAAGAATGGAAAATGGAAAGTTCGTTGGGAAGGATTAAAAAGAATGCCATAGTAAATTTATAATGCTATTCAAGCTAACAAGATTTATATGAAGGGTTTAATTTAGAATCTATTTAAACCATCTTCGTTTTCTAAATGTATGAGATTTAAATTTCTGATATGAAAAAAACAACTTTATCCCGGGTGATTCATTTATTTTTTATTTGCTGCTTTTTGTCTTCGTGCATTGCTTCGCAAAAAATTGCGTCTAAAAAAGACGTTTTAAAAGTTGCAGAGCTTGCTAATAATTATTTCATGAACAAATGGCCCGATCCCGGTAAAGAAATATATGTGCCCTCGAAAAACAGGACCTGGCCCAGCCATATATGGACACGTGCTGTTTACTATGAGGGCTTAATGGCGCTTTATAATGTTGATAAAAAACAGGCTTACTATGATTACGCTGTCAACTGGGCAAATAAACATAACTGGAGTTTAAGAGATGGCATAGCAACACGGAACGGTGATAACCAGGCCTGTGGCCAAACCTATATTGATCTATACCTTTTAGATAAAAAGGAAGAAAGGATAAAAGATATAAAGGCTTCCATAGATTCTATGCTGGCAAGTGATAAAATTGATGACTGGACTTGGGTAGATGCTTTGCAGATGGCAATGCCCGTTTTCGCAAGTTTGGGAGTTGTTTATAATGACACAAGTTATTTCAACAGGATGTATCACATGTATGCTTACACGAAATATAAACAGGGGGGAAACGGGCTGTACAATCCTGCTGCCGGGTTGTGGTGGCGGGATAAAGATTTTACTCCGCCGTACAAGGAACCTAACGGACAAGATTGTTACTGGAGCCGGGGCAATGGCTGGGTGGTAGCGGCTTTGGTAAGAGTACTAAGTGTATTGCCAATGAATGATCCTCATTATCATGAATATCTAAATGATTATAAAAGCATGATGAATGCAATAGTCCCTTTGCAAAGAAATGATGGTACATGGAATGTGAGCCTTCTTGATTCCACGGACTTTGGAGGAAAAGAATTAACAGGCACTTCATTGTTTACCTATGGCATGGCGTGGGGAATCAATAATGATTTTCTCAACAGAAAAAAATTTTTACCTACAGTGATAAAAGCATGGAATGCTATGGCACAATGTGTTCACGAAAATGGTTTTCTTGGTTATGTGCAGGGAACAGGCAAAGAGCCTAAAGACAGCCAGCCTGTGGGATATGATCATGTCCCGGATTTCGAAGATTTTGGATTGGGATGCTTTTTATTGGGCGCAAGTGAAGTGTATAAATTGAAAAAATGATTTTATCAGAAAAGCAAAATATTAAAGTTGCGAACCACCGTTCCTTGCATTTGAATGTAACTTTTGGTTTTAAAAAAAGACAGGTGCAACAAGTGCATCTATGCTAATGAAAAAATAGTATTGAAAGAAAAAATACCTAACCGTATTTTGGAGAGATTGGAGGGAATGCGTAATATTGCCTCCCAAAATTAAGCCCGGATGGCGGAATTGGTAGACGCAGCAGACTCAAAATCTGCCGTTCGCAAGGATGTGCAGGTTCGATTCCTGTTCCGGGCACACATTGTAATTTAAAAGCCTTGACTCCACATGGTTTCAAGGCTTTTTAATTTTAATTACTGACAACTTTACTGACACTTTTTTGGGAGTAGTCATGAACTAATTTCTTCCCGTGATACAAAGTACCAAATAGTGATTACGATGTGTTTTGTGGAACTGGCTGGTGGTTCAATAAATGTTTCAACCTTTATTGGAATTAACAGTACTAAACAATAGGAGTGTGTTTTTTAATAGTTGATGACAAAATCTGGATTTTTCTTTGGCGAAACAATTAACTGCGCTTTGCCTGAACCATCGCTTAAGACCACCACGCTGTCATCTTGTTGTTTTAAAAAATGCAGATTGTACCCAAAACTTCCCAGTCTAAATGAATCCGTTGAATTATTTACGGGCGAGGTTTCCGGGGCGGAATTATTACAAGATGTTATAATTGTAATCAACACTATAAGTGGGCAAAGAATGTTTTTAATCATAACATTGTTTTTTTATTTTTTATTCGATTATAAATTAACTTCCTTCTTCCCTTCTGCAAAGGGCAAGTTGAAAGGTTTTACGGCGGATATCTTAGTAAAAAACACCCAGGCTCACCTTCGTTATTTGCTTTTAGTTCCACAACTTTTCCGCAACACCAATTTTTCTTTAATGATAAGATTTGTGTATGCTTTGGCGTGGTTATTAATTCTTTCGATCACCAAATTTACAGCGCCTTTGCCCATATCCCCGAGTGACTGGCTTACATAAGAAAGTGGGGCATAAAAAAAATCGAAAGCATCACTTTCATCAAAGGCAATTATGGCAAGTTCACCAGGCACACTGATTCCAGATTGATTGATTATTCTTAAGCTTTCTATTGCCAGCGTATTTGTTGCAAAGAAGAAGGCATTCACCTGTAATTTCGGAAGCAGCAATTCATTAATCTTATCGGCTACATCTTCTTCGATATTTTCATAAGACGCTTCCTTCAACCATGCTTTCTTATATCTAATGCCATGTGCTTTTAAAGCGGCTTTATACCCGTTTTTTCTCTCCCGCATGTGTGCTAAGCCGCTGTCGTACGCCATCATAGCTATCTTTCTCCGGCCATTAAGTATAAGATGCTCCACTGCATTGTAGGCGGCCCGGAAGTTATCAATATGCACACAGTCGGCCTTGATGGTTGGAAAATAACGATCAATCAAAACAACAGGTATCCCACTCTGCTGTAAAGCCTTTATTTGTTGCTCGGTATTTTCCACCGGGGCAATTATGAAAGCATCCACCTGCCGGTTTTGGAACGCATTAATAAGATCCTGCGACTTGCCGGAATTTTCATCACTGCTACCGAAAATAACAATATATCCAAGCTTCCTCGCTTCGTCTTCTATAATTCTTGCCAAGCCCGAAAAGAAGGGATTTGAAATGTCGGCCACAATTAATCCGATGGTATTGGACCTGCCGCTTTTTAAACTTTTTGCAATCTGGTTAGGCTGGTAATTGAGTTTAACTATAGCCCTCCGGATTTTCTTCGCCATCTTCTCGCTTACCCGTGCTTCTTTTTCTTTGTTGTTGATTACATAAGATACAAGGGCTGTAGAAACTCCCAGGTATTTTGCAACGTCCTTCAGAGAGACTTTACCATCCATATTTCAGATCGATATTTAATCTTTTACATAATGCATTTGACTGCAACTGGCTTAGTTTATTTCCAAAGCATCTTTATTGGGTAATAACGGAAATTTTTCATGTGGCTCCGCCTGGTACCAAAAAACCGTAGAAGCTATGTCATCCTGTAAAGGCAGATAACGCCCTTCACTCCGCCATCCGAGCGCCTGGATGGTAACCCTGATATCTTTTTCAAAACGTATCGGATCTGTAATGTGCCAGCGGTACAAACCAAATCTTTGCGACACCTTGTATTGACCATCTCCTCTTATCACCTGGCAAAGCCCTGAATAAGGTGAGGTAAATTCAGTATAATGAACCTCCTCTACTCCTGCCGCATTTTTTTTCCTCGTATCAAAATCATACGACCCACAGAAATAATCCTCAGTGCCGGTTCCATTGATAGTAGGATATTTTGTGTCGCCATCCAGGTAAAATTTAATCTCGCCTTCGCCCCACCATCCATTGTTATGGACTCCCCACGCGATATAAGTGCCCACGTATTGGCCACGTCCTTTTACATTATCAAGTAAGGTGTAAACACCTTTATACGGCAAGGGATCTACTCTACGAAACTGCGCATGAAAATAAGCTGCATCAGCAGGCACATCTGTCAATGTATAATCAACCTGGTAATATAAAACCATATCGCGCTCATCAATGTTCTCCATTGTTATCCTGCATTTTTTTCTGAATGGCATTGGCCAATAGCAATTAAATGCACTCCCGGGGTTCACACATACAGCCAGTGATTGCAACGGAGAATATTGCCCCCAACCCATACAAAAAAAATCACCGACGGGTGCCTCAACAGATGGCGTTGTCTCCCCATCCCAGTAAAACCGCAGCATGGAATTTCGCCAATTACCGGTGGGCGTCATCCATATATGTTGTATGGAACCAGAGCCATCTATTTCGGCAACTGTAAAAGTAGTATGCGCTTTAATCACTACGCTCGGGCTTACTTTCCATCCTTGACCCAGGTCTCTTGAAGGCTGTTTGCCCGTTCCCTCTGTCGCCATGCCGCCCTGTCCTTTTGCACCCGTAAAATTCTCAGGGCTTATGGAACGTGTCTTTGCCTCAGAAAGCCTGAAGATGTTACTCATGTTAGACTCGAGGCCATTAAATTTTTCCTGCGCAATAGTTGTTGCAGAAATAAAAAGACAGGCAAGGAAACATCTTACTAATTTTTTTTTCATAATTGTTGATTTAATTGATCATGTTTTTTGGGTAAAAGAAGAATGACTGTTTATATTTTCGCGGGCTATTTATATTGTGCAAGCGATGTGATATATTTTATTTGGAAAGGCAATTGGTATTGATAGAATTCAATTCATTAAATCTCATTGCGGCTTTTTAGTAAATGAACAAATACTTTTTGTCTTGATTTTTATTTGCAAATTCATAAATCTTCACGATCAATTAGTAACCGAATCCTGTTTTTTGAAACCCAGTATTTGGGATTGCAGGCCTGGTATAAATTCACCTCGGTTGGAAGTAAAATTTTCCTTTTTAAACCACGCTCCGGTATGCAGAATTCCCGGGTGCTATTAGTGTTCATCTCACTACCGGAAACGCACACACGCCTTAGATAAAACCTCCGCTTAGCTTTCATTGTAAACGCAAACAGATCCACTCACATCAATGGTTGCAGGCAAAATCATGCGTCCAATCCCAATTGATTTGCAGATCGTTTGATTAAACTGAGCAAAGCAAAAGTTTTAATTATTTACAAGATAATAGCTGATTTAATCGTTTAAGCAACCCTTAACAAACGTAAATCATTTTGGTAAAAGAACAAATTTATATTTCCTCATCAGGCTACCTGAGTTCTTCAATTTACTTATTTAGCTATACAACAGAAATAAGGAATTTAAATATTAGGCCACGAATAAATAATCATCTGTTTAAATGTTTAAGTTTCGCATTTATGAATATTGCCGAAATAAATAATAGCATTTGTAGCAATATTTTTTGTCAAGCTAATTGCTTTGTGACTAATTTAGCGATACATGAAAAAATTGACTATTACACAGATCAATGAACTCCAGTTTCGTCTGTCAAATGATGATCAAAATGCTTTGAAGGAATTGTTTGGTCATTATAGTAAACGTCTTTTTCATTTTGCATATAGCATTATACACTCAAGAGAATTGGCCGAAGAAATTGTTGAAGATGTTTTTATACAGGTGTGGCAGAAAAGAATAAAACTAAGCACACTTGAGAATCTTACATGGTATTTGTATGTAGCGACAAGGAATATTAGTTGCAACTACCTGCGGAAATACAAAAAAGTAATTCATATCGATATTGATGAATTAACGCTTCCAAATTATACCATAGATGCCACGCCCGAAGAATTAATAATTAGTAACGAAGCCCTTCAGAACATAAATAAAATCATTAACGAGCTGCCTCTTAAGTGTAGGATCATTTTTAAGCTGGTGAAAGAAGACGGCCTCAAATATAAAGAAGTGGCCGGTTTATTAAATCTTACTACTAAAACTGTGGAGAACCAAATGGGCATTGCCTTAAAGAAACTTCATGCTGCTTTAGACCATAGATTTTATATCCGCGAATAATAATCCGGAATCATTCCTGCATCTTCAAAAAATAAATAAATAATTGTTTTGGGGGTATTCATGTCATTTTATTGTTATTATAAAAAGACATAGTCGCAAATGGGTGAACGTTTATGGATATTGCTGGCAAAACAAAAATGTGGTGAAGCAACTACTGCAGAATTATTTGAGTTGGAAGATCTTTTGAAAAATGAAAATTTAAATGGGCATTCAAAGGAAACTATAGACAGGCTTTGGGAGAAATCATTAATGTCATCGCCGGAAATAAACATGGATGAAAATTCCTGGAACCGTATTCAGAGAAAAATAAATTACCCTGTCTCTAAATTAATTCCGTTCTATAAGTTTTCAAAAAAATGGATAGCTGCCGCCATCATATTACTGATTGCAGGTGCTTCATTTTTCATAGTCCACAGTAAGTTTCCCGGCGAATCTTTAGCAGGTGTTTCACAAAAAAAGTTAAATACAATATCTACACCACCTGCGTCAAAAACAAAAATACAATTACCGGATGGTACGCAGGTTTGGTTGAATGGCAGTAGCCAGGTCGTTTATAATACAGTAAGTTTCGGTGCCAAAAACCGAGAGATAAGCCTCATTGGTGAAGGTTTTTTTGATGTGGTACATAATAGCAAGATTCCATTTATTATTCATGCTGAAAATGTGACTATTACCGTGAAAGGAACAGCGTTCAATGTAAAGGCTTATCCAGAGCAAAAAACTATTGAAACCACGCTCATCAGGGGACTGATCGAAATAACCACCACACAGGATCCGGAAAGAAAAATAATAGTAAAGCCTAATGAAAAAATTATAATTCCTGTTGAAAAACCTGTTGATACTAATAACACAAAAGTTGATAGCGCCGAAAGCCCTTTATATACAATTAGCCGCTTACAAAAAAATGAAAAGCAAGTATTATCAGAAACTGCCTGGATGAAAGACAAACTGGAGTTCGATAATGAGACTTTCGATGATCTTGCTCCTGAATTTGAAAGTTGGTTTTCAGTAACTATTCACCTGGGAGATGAGGCTATAAAACAAAAAAGATTTTCTGGTTCCATCAACAAGGAAACATTGCAGGAAACACTTGGAGCAATGCAACTTTCCTATCCCTTCACCTATAGGATAAGCGGTAACGAGGTATGGATAAATCAAAAAAAGAAATAAAAATTTTCAATATGCATTAATAAAGGACAAAAATAAAAAAGGAGACGTTTGCACATCTCCTCAAAAAAAGCAAAAGAGACTGGTTTAGTTTTCGACGCCATTCCCAGGTCTCAATTATTAATTTTTCAACCATAAAATTATGAAAAAACGACTAGTTCTCAAACTCTTCGTTCAACGAAAAAAGATCGTAAAGTTTTTTATTATTATGAAACTTATCGCCGTACTGCTAACAATCGCCTGCTTCCAGGTAAACGCTACAGGTTTTTCGCAGGGCAAAATTGATCTCACTCTAAAGAATGTTCAAATAAAAAAGGCTTTAATTTCTTTAAAGCGAAATAGCGATTACCGGTTTATCTATAGTGACGATATTCTGCCTAAAGATAAAAAGGTCACTATTGATGTGAAGGATGCAACCATTGACGAAGTACTTAATTTTATCTTTTTATCAACTTCGCTTACTTACAAAGTTCTTGAAAATAATCTTGTTGTTATTTCCTCGCAAACAAAAGATGCTGATGAAATAACAGTTAAAGGAATCGTAAAACTGGTGAACAAAGATGGATCAAATACTGCACAAGCAGGAGTAAGCATTATTGAAAAAGGTGCAGCAAATAGCGGCACTACTACAAATGATAATGGAGAATTTTCCTTAGTAGTTAAGGACGCAAATGCTGTTTTGCAAATCTCCTACATTGGTTATAAAATGCAGGAGATATCATTAAATGGACGAACAAATCTCTCCGTAAATCTTGAGCTGGAACAAACGGCATTGCAGGAAGTGGTAGTTACGGCTTTGGGAATCACGCGGCAAAAACGTTCTTTAACGTATGCGGCCCAATCAATAAAAGGAACTGATCTTAGCAATACAAGAGAGGTGAACCTCACCAGTGCCATGAATGGAAAAGTGGCGGGTTTACTTATAAGTAAAACCAATGCAGGGCCGGGAAGTTCCAACAGGATTATTTTTAGAGGCAACCGGTCAATTACACAAGGCAACCAGCCTTTAATAGTGGTGGATGGTGTACGTATTGATAATACACCGAAAGCATTTACTGATGTAACAGCTAATATAGGCCTGGCAAGGGACAACGGCGATGGCATATCAAATATTAATCCCGATGATGTGGAGTCCATGACTGTATTAACCGGCGCTTCTGCTGCGGCGTTATACGGTTCAGATGCGGCCAATGGCGCTGTGATAATCACAACCAAAAAAGGGAAAGCAGGTAAAGGAATTGGTGTACAAATATCAAGTTCTCTTACGTTTGAAAACCCTATGATATATCCCAAACTGCAAAATACTTATGGCCAGGGAATAGGAGGCGTGTTTGATAAAAACAGTGATGATAGCTGGGGGCCTAAATTACAAGGACAAGCGGTAGAAGACTGGACGGGCAAAACGCAACCTTTAGTTTCCCAACCAGATAATTTTAAAGATTTTTTTCGTACTGGGTCGGAATTAATTAACTCAGCAGCGATCTCAACAGGCACTGAAAAATCACAAACTTATTTCTCCTACACCAACACGAATAGTAATGGCATAATTCCGAATAATGATTATAAAAGGAATAACCTTAACCTTCGGCAAACAGCGCAGGTTTCTAAAAACTTTTCAATTGATCTTAAAGCAAATTACATAGTTGAAGATATTGGTAATCGCCCCATGGCAGGCGCAGCTAACCATGCCATTGCCACGCTGTACGCCTTGCCCCGAAGCCTGCGGTTAGATGATGTAAATAATTTTGAAACAACTGACCCTTCCACACTGGCTCTTGCTCAAAATTATTGGGGCCCTAAAACTCCGGCTTTTCAAAATCCATATTGGAGCGTTTACAGAAATTTATATAAGCGTTTAAGAAACCGTTTTATCGGGTTGGTCGCTTTAAAATACCAACTCACGCCAGCCTTGAGTATACAGGCAAGAAGCAGTATTGACTATTACACTGACCGGGGTGAAGAAAAAGATTACAGCGATTCATATTGGATACAGTTTGCGGGTCAGGGCAACTATATTATCAACAAAGAATCGAACCAGCAATTCAATAATGATTTGTTACTGACGTATAATAAAAACTTTTCAGACAACTGGAGCCTTAATGTTAACGCCGGCGCCAGTCTTGAGAAATTTAATTTTGAAGGAACCAATTCAAATGACCAGGGGTTGATAATTGCCAATTCATTTTCATTAGGCAATGGCCTGGCAACTGTTTCCGGCAATTCGATTGCACGTACGGAAAAACAATCTTTGTATGCTGCTGCTCAAATTGGTTATAACAACTATTTATTTTTAGACCTGACAGGGCGCAACGACTGGAACTCTACCTTACCTGTGAAACATGCTTCTTACTTTTTTCCATCGGCCGGCCTAAGTGCTGTTGTAAGCGATATACTTACCCTGCCGTCTTTTATCACGCTGTTGAAGGCACGCACTTCTTATGCATATGTAGGCAACGGCGGCTCATTTAACCAGTTCAAGGAATCACCCTATTTAGGCCCGGGAGGTAATGGGGGTTTCCTTTTTGTAGACAGAACATTACGTAATAAAGACTTGAAGCCTGAGCAGACAAGATCTTTTGAAGGAGGCCTTGAGTTGGGTTTATTTAAAAACAGGCTCGGTGCTGAAGTCACTTATTACAAAACGAATACGAAAAACCAGGTGTTACAAATAGGCGTTCCAAACCCATCAGGGTATGCCTTCCGCATTATTAATGCGGGCAACATTCAAAATGAGGGCATAGAATTACTCTTGAATGGAACGCCTTTGCAAACCAATAATTTTAAATGGAATGTAAGCCTGACTTATGGAAAAAATAAAAATAAGATACTCTACCTTGACTCATTGGAAAAAGCGCCTCCCCTATCTTCTCCCGAAACTTTGGGTGTGATAGTAGCGGAAGAGGGTAAAAGCTATGGAGGCATTTACACGACAAGCTTTCAAAGAAATACCACGGGCCAAATACTTGTAGATGCAATGGGCTTGCCGCTCGTGGAGGGTGATCAATCCAAATATTATGCAGGCAATTATAATCCGGATTGGACAGCAGGGATCATGAATACATTTCAATATAAAAACTGGTCCTTATCTGTTCTTATCGATGAAAGAAAGGGAGGCATAGTGATATCAGGCACAGAAGCATTACTCGCTTCCAAAGGAGTTTCCCAGCTTACTGTAGCCAACCGGGAAACAGGATTTGTTATTCCTAATTCAGTAAACGCAGATGGCTCTAAAAATACCACACCGGTAACGGCCCAGGATTATTGGTCATGGGTTGGCAGTTCCAATCTTGTAGGAGAAGCGTTTATTAATAGTGCCACAAATATCCGTTTGCGGGAAGCAAGTCTCAGTTATAATTTTTCAAAAATATTGGGTAACGGTTTTGTCAAAGGTGCAAGTGTAAGCCTCCTGGGCCGCAATCTTTTCTTCTTAAAAAATGATGCTTATGGTTTTGATCCTGAGTCAGCGTTAGGCACAGGAAACAACCAGGGACTGGAATATACTTCTGTCCCCAGCACACGTAGTTATGGCGTGTATTTAAAATTCAATTTTTAATTCCAAAACCTTAAGCCATGAAACAATTCATGAAATACTTCTTCCAAATAAAATATACCTTTTTATTAACGATACTTAGCTTGTTGCTTCTTGCCGAAGGATGCACAAAAAAGTTTGACGAACTAAATACTGATCCCACCACATTCAGTTCTCTTCCTGCAGCCACTATTCCAAAAGCTTTCGCCAGGAGTTTGTGGCAGGGTGTATACGCTGATCCGGGCAACTATGAAGTGATCCATAGTTTGTACACTGACTTATGGAGCCAGTATTTCGTAGACGCAGGCGGCTTTCCCGGCGACCGTAATGTAATAGACCAGAACCTGATCATCTTCTCGTGGAACTTAACGTACACGGTAAACTGGCCGAGTTTGAAACTCGTAATTGATGCCACAGAAACTACGGCTCCACCTGCCAATGCGATTGCTAAAATATGGAAGGTGTATATCTTTCATCAGAACACAGATTTCTACGGGCCAATACCCTATTTCCAGGCGGGTACGGGTTTGTTGAGTATTCCGTATGACAATCAGCAGGACATTTATAATGACTTTTTTAAAACATTGGATTCAGCAGTAACCACTTTAAAAAATGCTGATCCAAGCCAGCATCCTTTTGGCACAGACGATCTGATCTATCACGGTGATATTTCAAAATGGATAAAGTTTGCAAATACTTTACGCTTGCGGCTTGCTTTAAGAATTTCAAAGGTTGATGCCGCAAAAGCTAAGCTGGAAGCGGAAAAAGCAGTAGCTGATGGCACGATGACGGCTAATGATGATAACGCTTTTGTAGATGTTGGCCCAAATTCAGTAAATGGTTTAGCGGCTGAAGCGCCCTGGGAAAATATGCGAATGAGCGCTTCCATGGAAAGTTATTTAAAAGGATTTAATGATCCGAGGTTGCAGGAATATTATGATCCTGCGGAAGCCGACGGCAAATATCACGGACTTAGAAACGGTCTTGCGCCTAACCAATTATCTACGGCGGTAAAAATCGGTGGCCAGTTTAATGGTGCAATAAACTTATCAAACATAAACACTAAACGATGGTATGATAATACGCAAACAACCACGCCCCTTAATGTTATGTATGCAGCGGAATCCTTTTTCTTAAGGGCAGAAGGTGCATTAAATGGATGGAATATGGGCGGCTCGTCTAAAGATTTATACGAGCAGGGCATTTCCACTTCTTTACAGCAATGGGGTATTACGGATAATACAGTTATTCAAAATTATCTTCAAAGCTCCGCGATGCCTGTTGCACCAAATGATTATTTAAATTCGCCGGCAGTAGCAAATATTCCAATAAAGTTTTCCGCAAATCCTGCACAACAAAAGGAACAAATACTTACACAAAAATGGATCGCTCTTTTTCCGGATGGTATAGAAGCGTGGGCTGAACTCAGGCGTACCGGCTTTCCTAAATTATATCCTATTGTGCGATCGGATAATCCCGATGTGATTCCCGGCAATATAATAAGCAGGTTGACTTTTCAAAGCTATGAATACCAAACAAACGGCAAGGCTGTTCAGGAGGCCATTAATTTGCTCGGTGGCCCTGATAAAGCAAGTACACATGTGTGGTGGAATAAGTAGGTGTGTAGCATTTTTACATTTGGCGTTAGGATAATCACGATATGGGAGAAGTTTCCATCTCAGTCTTATTTTATAACCGAACAAGAAATATAAACATTAATGAAGCTCCCTTTATTGCGGTTACTATTCCTATGCCTATTGACTTCAGACCAGGTATTTTCACAGGGTGTTCATATTATTCCGGAGCCGTTCAGCATTGTAGAGAAAACAGGCAGTTTCCAGTTTAACAGCAAGACAAAAATCGTCATCGATAAAAATAATGAGGGGTCGATAAAAATCTTTACCGCCTTTGCAAAACAATTTAAAATCGCCTCCGGAATAGAATTAAAAACAGGTGGTGAAATAACTGCTCCAGGTGCTGTAAACACTATTGCCATTGAAATAAAACAGGCGCCGGAAATAAAAAATAAAGAAGGATATATCCTGGATATTACTTCGGACGAAATCAAAATATCGGCAGTTGATTTGCCTGGTTTATTCTATGCTTTTGAATCTTTAAAACAAATGTTACCGCCACAATTTTATGGCACAGGTAACTTAACAACGCAGTGGAATGTGTCTTGTGCTTATATTGTGGATTACCCCCAATTTGGTTACCGGGGTATGATGCTGGATGTGAGCCGACATTTTTTTCCTGCATCTTTCATAAAGCATTACCTGGATATTTTATCGCACTACAAAATCAATACTTTTCATTGGCACTTAACTGATAGTCATGGGTGGAGATTGCAAATAAAACAATATCCTAAACTTACATCAGTGGGTGCCTGGCGTGCAGACAGGACAGGTATACCAATGACTATTGCAGAAGCAACACAACCTGGTGAGCCGGCAACTTATGGAGGATTTTACACGCAGCTCGAAATAAAGGAAATTGTTCAGTATGCAAAAGACAGGTTCATTTCCATCATTCCTGAAATAGAAATGCCCGGGCATTGCACAGCTGCATTGGTCGCTTATCCGGAGTTTAATGATCTCAATAACAAAACGCCATTGCTGAGGCCCTGTGGATATCCGGGCGATCTTAAACATAATTTTTGCATAGGGTATGACTCAACTTATATTTTTTTACAGAATATTTTAAAAGAAGTAATGGAGCTTTTTCCATCCTCTTACATTCACATCGGGGGTGATGAAGTTCGTGGAGAACCCTGGTTGAACTGTCCCCGTTGTCAAAAACTGATGGCGGAAAAAAACTTTACTACTGCAAAAGAATTGCAGGCTTATTTTACCAGGCGGATTGATACTTTTATAACCGCCCACAATAAAAAAATAATTGGTTGGGAAGAAATTTTATGGGCACATGTTTCGCATCAGTCTGCATCAATGGCATGGCACGATAATGAGGGTGCAGTAAGTGCTGTAAAAAAAGATTATGATGTGGTAATGACACCCTATCGCTATACTTATTTAGATTTTTATCAGTCAGCTCCACGGCTTGAAAAGTTTATTACTTATGCACCACTTTTCCTGGACACCGTTTATAGTTTTAATCCATTACCAGCGGGCCTGAATGCGGCAGAAACAAAACACATACTGGGCGGGCAAGCTTGTTTGTGGACCGAAAATGTTGAAACACCTGCAAGAGTAGAATACATGACCTTGCCAAGACTATTCGCCCTGGCGGAAGTACTTTGGACACCAGCGCACAATAAAAATTATTCGAAATTTATACATAAAACTGAAGATGAATTCAGGCGTTTGGATGTGCAACGTGTTACTTATGCAACGAGTTTGTATAATGTTTCTATACTGCCTGTATTTAATCCAACGGATAGAACAATCACTGTTGCCCTGCACGACCAGGCGGCCGGCAAATATGCTGTTCATTATACTACAAACGGTTTGCAGCCAACATCCGGCTCTGCCGTCTATCACACACCGTTAGTAATTGCAAATAGCCTCCGCCTTAAAACTGCGCTTATCTATAAAAACAAAATACGCGGAAAAATAAATGAAGATGATTTTGTAGTTCATAAAGCCATTGGGTCGCAAATTTCTATGCTTCCTGCAGCTGAGGATGGCAATGCTTTAAGCCGGCTGGTTGACGGCATACATGGAACGGTAGAACCTTATGACCACAGGTGGGTGTCATTTCACGATTCCGTTGTTATCATTACTATTGATCTGCAAAAAATCACTGCCTTTCATTCCATTAATTTTTCATGCATGGAAGACCAGGTAGGAAATATTTTTTTACCTGCGGAAATTGTATTGGCTACTTCTACGGATGGAGAAACTTATAAAAATATCCAGGTGATTAAGAATAAAAAAATACCCGCAGAGTTACTGAGGCATACGGTTAATTATAAAAAGAATAATCTAAATGTAAACGCCAGGTACCTGAAAGTAACTTTAAAAAACGCTGATCTCTTTAAAAACGATCCGGATAAAAACCTGCTGTTACTTGACGAAATTGCGGTACAATAATTATGAACGCTGTGAAGCAATTAACCAATGAACGTTTTGCAACACTCGATGTGTTCAGAGGGATGACCATTTTTTTGATGATCATCGTTAACACACAGGGAAGCGGGGCAACACCCTATGCCGCAATGGAACACTCAGGATGGAATGGCTGCACGCTAACAGATTTGGTCTTCCCTTCTTTTTTGTTTGCTGTAGGAAATGCCATGCCTTTCGCAATGAAAAAGTTTGAAAGCAAGCCCGGTAAAATCTATTTATATAAAATTTTAAAACGCACTTTACTAATCTTCCTGGTGGGTTATTTCTTAGGCTGGTATGCAAGTATGCATTGGGATAATGGCCACCTGGCTTTCTCAGCATTTTCTCAAACCCGTATCATGGCGGTATTACAGCGGATAGCATTGTGTTATTTTATTGCCGCAATCGTCAGTTATTATTGTTCTGTTCGGTGGATGGTCATTTGGTCTGTTATATTTTTACTCAGCTACTGGCTTTTATTATATATGCTTGGTGAACCGGGAATGCAATATTCTGTAACAGGAAATGCTGTTAGAAAAATTGATTTGTTGTTGCTTGGTGAGCAACACATGTACCGTGAAAGAGGGATTGTCTTTGATCCGGAAGGATTGCTTAGCACTATCCCTGCCACAGTAAATGTGCTGGCAGGATATGTAGCAGGCGCATACATTATTAAAAAAGGGAAGCATTATAAAACAGTTGTTATGCTGGCCATAGCAGGCTGCATACTAATTTTACTCGGGTTAGTTTGGGATCCTTTTTTTTCGATAAATAAAAAATTATGGACAAGCTCTTATGTAATCTTTACCACAGGTATTGATCTTCTCGTCACAAGTATTTTATTTTATTTTATAGAAATACAACAATGGAAAAGAGGAATAAATTTCTTTACAGTGCTGGGTAGAAATCCTTTGTTCATTTATGTTTTATCTAACCTGTTCCTGTTTTTTCTTATCATGCACATTGGGAATAAATTTTTTATTGACTGGATAAACGAAGTATTTTTTCAAAAGATTGCGCCCGGTCCTTTGGGTGCTTTGTTATTTGCTTTAGCTTTCACCATGATCTTTTGGCTTATTGCCTGGGTAATGGATAAAAAGAAAATCTACATCCGGCTTTGATATAAACCAGGGTCGTTATTTTATGCAAAAAAAATATTTTCTTATAGCTTATTTGGTCTTCCTTGTTGTCATCATACAAAGTTGTAAGGATGAGGCGTCAACTTTATTTACAAAACTAAATGCCGGCGAAACAGGTATTGATTTTAAAAATACATTGAGAGAAGATGAGAATGCAAACGTCTTAAAATATACCTATTTCTATAATGGCGGAGGTGTCGCCATTGGCGATATTAATAACGATGGCCTTCCTGATATTTTATTTACCGGCAACATGGTGCCTGATAGATTATACCTGAACAAAGGCAATTTTAAATTCGAAGACATTACCGAAAAAAGTGGCATTGCTGCAAAGCAGGGTTGGTGCACCGGCGCTACTATGGCCGATATAAATGGTGATGGCAAACTAGATATTTATATCTGCCGCTCTGCAGATGCTGATCCTGCAAGAAGGAAAAATTTATTATACATAAATAATGGTGATCTTACTTTTAGCGAGAGAGCAGACCAATATGGTTTGGCAGATGATGGATATTCAACACAGGCAGCTTTTTTCGATTATGATAAGGATGGTGATCTTGATATGTTTTTGATCAATCATTCACTTAAGGAATATGCCGGGGATATTAATACTGCTGCGATCCGTAAAGAAAAACAACCTGCCTTTGCTGGTAAATTATACAGAAATGATAGCGGGCATTATTCAGACGTGAGCGAAGAGGCGGGCATCATTAACAATGTTTTGAGCTTTGGATTAGGGCTGGCAATATCTGATGTAAACAATGATGGCTGGCCTGATGTGTATGTTTCCAATGATTTTAATGAGCCTGATTATTTATACATAAATAATGGCAATGGAACTTTTACTGAAAAGTTAAGTGAATGTATGGATGAAACATCTTTCTATTCAATGGGGTCAGATTGTGCTGATTTTAATAATGATGGCTTTACGGATCTGATGACGCTTGATATGCTGCCGGAAGATAATTACACACAAAAAATGCATAATGGCGCTGAAAATTTTAATAAGTTCCAAATGCTTTTTAATAATGGATTTTACTACCAGTACAGCCGCAACATGTTGCAGAAAAATAATGGTGATGGAACGTTTAGCGAAATCGGCCAGCTTGCCGGTGTATCAAATACTGACTGGAGTTGGAGCGCTTTATTTTCTGATTTTGATAATGATGGAAACAAAGATCTGTTCGTTACAAATGGCTATGCCAAAGACAATTCCAACATGGATTACATTAAATATAAAGTCGACAGACTGATGAAGGAGCACGCCGGTGGCCCCAAACTAACTTCAGCAGAGCTGCTGCAGCAAATGCCTTCGGCTTATATGCCAAATTACATCTATCAAAATAATGGGAACAATACTTTCACCAATAAAATAAAGGATTGGGGATTTGATCAGAAGACAATTTCTTCCGGTGCAGCTTATGCAGACCTGGATAATGATGGCACTATGGACCTGGTAGTAAATAATATTAATGAGGAAGCCGGCATATACAGGAATAATGCAAAAAAATTATTTAATAACAATAACTATCTTAAAATAAAGTTGCAGGGTAACAGTAAAAACATGGATGGAATCGGGGCTAAAATAAAATTGTATTGTGGTAAAAATGTGTACTACCAGGAGCAAATGCCTGTCCGTGGCTTTCAGTCATCAGTTGATCATGTCTTAAATTTTGGTATCGGAAAAAATAAAGAAATTGATTCGCTTATTGTGGTATGGCCTGATGATAAAATGCAGAAACTATATTCTATTCAACCCAATAAATTATTGCTGCTAACAGTAAGCAAGGCAAATCTCCAATGGAAATACGACTCTCTCCTATCAACAAAAAAATATTTTGCAAAATCATCTTCCATCAATTTCAAACACCAGGAAAATGACTTCAACGATTTTGCTGTACAACCGCTCTTGCCTGGCTATTTATCAAGACAGGGGCCATGTATGGCAAAAGCTGATATAAATAAAGATGGCCTTGAAGATATATTTATTGGCGGCGCCAAAGGAATACCATCGCAAATTTTTATTCAAAACACCAATGGTGACTTTATAAAAACAGCTGAACCTGATATCGAAAAAGATTCTATAAATGAAGATGTTGCCGCAATATTTTTTGACGCAGACAATGACGGTGATATGGACTTGTATGTTGGCAGTGGAGGCTATGAATTTGATACCAACGACCCGGCCTTGCAAGACCGCTTGTATATAAACAATGGCAAAGGAAATTTTAAGAAAGACGACAAAGCTTTACCGCTTATGATTTTGAGCACATCTTGTGTGAGGGCTGCAGATATTGACGGCGATGGTCACATCGATTTATTTGTAGGCGGCAGAGTTGTACCCGGAAAATATCCGCAGTCGCCCGGAAGCAAAATCTTATTGAATGACGGCCGCGGAAAATTTACAGATTTTACAGAAACGATAGCGCCGGCTTTAGCTAAAATCGGGATGGTTACAGACGCACTCTGGTTAGATGTAAATGGTGATAAAATACAAGACCTGGTTGTAACAGGAGAATGGATGCCGGTGAAAATCTTCATCAATAAAAATGGGAAACTCATTGATGCTTCCGACAAATACATAAAGTTTGCATCAACGGGATGGTGGAACACAATTGCAGCAGCAGACTTTGATAACGATGGTGATACCGATCTCGTAATTGGAAACTACGGGCTTAACACGCAATTTAAGGTAACTGAAAAAGAGCCTGCAACGCTGTACTATAAAGACTTTGACGACAATGGCTCTATAGATCCTGTGCTTTGTTATTATATAAATGGCACTTCTTTTCCTGCCGCTTCAAAAGATGATATTACGGAACAGTTACCCATGTTGAAGAAAAAGTTTTTAGAATACCATGATTATGCGCAAGCAACAATCACCGATCTTTTTACACCTGGTCAGTTAAAAGATGCTGGTGTATTGAAGGCAGAAAATATGCAAACCACTTACCTTGAAAATAAAGGAAATGCTTTTGTGGTAAAGCTACTACCAATAGAAGCGCAGTATTCGCCGGTCTATGCAATCAGTATAGCTGATGTAAATAATGATGGTAATGCAGATATGATACTGGCAGGCAATAACGCCTGGACACGAATAAAATTTGGAAGATACAGCGCAAATCATGGTGTGTTGTTGCTTGGCGATGGCAAGGGCAGTTTTACCTATGTACCACAATTTAAAAGTGGGTTAAACGTGCGGGGCGATATAAGAAGTATGCAGGTTATTCATGTTAAAAATAAATTGAAAATAGTATTTGGGGCTAATGATAGCTTTACCGAAACGTACGAACTTAATTTGAAAGATTGAAAATTACATAGCGCTCTTTTTCGGGGAGCCAGCGAATATAAACTTGAAAATGTGAAAAAATTACTGACGGTTGGATTGCTCTTTTTTGCAATCAATGCATTGTATGCGCAAAAAAAAATTACGATTTCAAAAGATGTTTTGAAAGATAAAATTAAGGGCGGATGGGCAGGCCAAACGATTGGAGTAACCTTTGGCGGGCCTTATGAATTTCGTTTCCAGGGAACTTTTATTGGCGACTATCAACCTTTACTTTGGTACAATGGGTACCTGGAACATACCATGATAAATAATCCTGGGCTGTATGACGATCTTTACATGGATCTTACGTTTGTAGATGTGTTTGAGAAATTTGGTTTGAATGCACCACTTGATTCTTTTGCCAATGCGTTTGCCCATGCTGGTTATGCGTTGTGGCATGCAAACCAGGCGGCGAGGTATAATATTTTAAACGGCATTAAAGCGCCTCAATCAGGTTACTGGAAAAACAATCCACATGCTGATTGCATCGATTACCAGATAGAAGTTGACTTTGCCGGCTTAATGAGCCCGGGCATGCCCAATACCGCTTCACAAATAAGTGATAAGATTGGGCACATTATGAATTATGGCGACGGCTGGTATGGCGGCGTTTTTATAGGAGCTATGTACACGCTCGCCTTCAACAACACCAATATCAACTTCATTGTAAAAGAAGCGTTGAAAACCATTCCGAAACAAAGCGAATTTTTCCAATGTATTAATGATGTAATTGCGTGGCATCTAAAATATCCAACCGACTGGAAGCAGGCCTGGCTTGAAGTACAAAAGAAATGGGCAAACGATATTGGTTGTC
>JBDTSD010000010.1:0-55339 GCA_039931355.1 Ginsengibacter sp. | reverse complement strand
CATCTGGATAACAATAATGGCTATGTAAAAATAATGAAAGTTAATTACCTTACGTGACTGATCAAAACTGAACTTCAAACGTGTTAGCGGTAGTGATTTAGAAGACTGCAAACTCAAAGATCTAAATAGTTATATGGTGGTAGAGTACAAGCATTTTCTTATTCCGGCTAATCCATCATTTGTTCCGGCGAAAGACGTTATTATAAAAATTGACGAAGTCTTAAGTAAATGGAATTAAAAACGGATATTCCTAAAGTTTATAATTTGACTAATGGGCAAAACACAATTGTTATTAATCCATTGGCCAGTTTAGATTCTGGACAAGGGCTTGCTCTTGAATATTCAGGAGTCGATGGTGCATTAGCGGCTAAAATAATGGGGGAAAGTTATTATAAGAGTGAATGCACTAACGAAAACAGATATATTGAAAGGTTCATATTTATTGTTGGATTAGACTACAGAATCCATCCAAGTAGCGAAGAAATCTCAATGACTGTTAAATACCCGCCTGTAGAAAATTCCGTTCCAATTGAACCATATTGTGAGTATGACGAATTTTTACATTACGGACTGCATGCCGAAGCATATAACTCTTCGCGTTTTACTATGCCGCCAGAAGTTGACATTTGGGTTGCCGACAAAAAACGTATAATTGACGGACAGAATTTTTTAGGATTTTGGCGGACCGCTTTTATTATAGACTGTGGAAAAGACTTGCCGAAACTAACTGAGGAAATTTATAAAATAAAGAACCAAGAATTTATGAGTGATATTGAAAATGCGTTAGGTAGTGAGGTTATAGAAATTGGAGAACTTTATTAAATACTAAGAAGAATAAACTGGACGTTGAAAATGCCAGCAAAAAACCAAGCCAGCACATTAGCGGTGATTTTTCTTTCTGCCTGCAATGCTCATTTTATGAAGATAAACAGCCTCAAAAAGAAAATAAATGCGACGCCTTCACCAGTTCGATTATTGTTATTTGCATGGCTGTTCATTTTCTTTATAAGTTGCTCTCAAAACAAAAACTCAGGACCGGATAATAAAATACCGGCAGTTAATTTTTTGCCTCCGCAGGTAACCATTCTTTCCCAACTTCCGGAAAATAAAAAGCCTAAAACAATATTTCTTGAAAATGCTCCCACACCTGTAAGCATAAAAGTTGCCGGCATCTACAATAGTGCAATGCAACCACTAACCAGCCAAAAAAAATCTGTAGCTGAAGATGCACAAGGCCGGGGATTTTTTACAACATATACTACAGACGACGGGCTCGGGCTTGACCAGGTTTATTGCAGTTATAAAGATAAAAGAGGCAATCTCTGGTTCGGCACAAATGGTGGTGGAGTAAGTAAATACGATGGAAAGAACTTTATCAATTATACCACCGCCCAGGGCCTTGCAGGCAATGTGGTATGGTGTATTACAGACGATAGCGCAGGTAATCTTTGGTTCGGAACGGATGGAGGCGGAGCAAGCAAATATGATGGGGAGCGTTTTACAAATTATACTACGGCGCAGGGGTTGCCGGGCAATGTGATATTTAGTATTGTGGAAGACAAAGCTGGCAATCTTTGGTTTGGTTCTTTAAAGGGCGGGGTGAGTAAATACGACGGCAAAAATTTTACTAATTATACAACCGCACAGGGACTTGCAAATAATGCAGTAAAAAGCATCATCGAAGATCACAAAGGTAATTTCTGGTTTGCAACCTTGGGAGGCGGCGTAAGTAAATTTGATGGCAAAAATTTTATCAATTATACAACGGAACAGGGCCTTGCCAAAAACGACGTTTGGTGTATAGCAGAAGATGAAACGGGCAACCTTTGGTTTGGCACAGAAGGAAATGGAGTAAGCAGGTATGATGGAAAAGCCTTCACAAATTTTAGCCTTGGCCAGGGCCTTCCCGGCAATGTGATTTTAAACATTACTAAAGACAAGCGCGGCAATCTTTGGTTTGGTATGTTGAAAGGAGGCGTGAGTAAATATGATGGTACAAGTTTTACAAATTATACTACTGCACAGGGGCTGGCAAATAACACAGTAAGGACCGGCATTGTAGATGAAAAAGGCAATCTCTGGTTTGGTACTTATGGTGGCGGCGTCAGCAAATATGCAGGCGGCAGCTTCGCCAATTTTACCATGGCCCAGGGCTTGCTCAATAACGTAGTCTTTAGCATCGCGGAAGACACGGCCGGCAACCTATGGTTTGGCACTTCCGGCGGCGGTGTAAGTAAATACGATGGAAAGAAATTTGTCAATTATACTACATCACAGGGGCTTGCTGATAATGTAATTTATTGCCTTGCCCCGGATACAAAAGGTAATCTCTGGATTGGCACATCGGGCGCCGGTGTAAGTAAATTCGATGGAAAAAACTTCACTAATTATACCACCTTACAAGGGCTGGCGAACAATGTTATTTTTAATATTACCGAAGATAAGAAAGGTAATCTATGGTTTGCTACCTCTGGTGGTGGTGTGAGTAAATTTGATGGAAAAAGTTTTACCAATTACACCACTGCACAAGGGCTTGCAAACAACGTGGTTTTTAGCATTACGGAAGATAAAAGGGGTAATCTGTGGTTCGGTACTTTAGGTGGAGGCGCAAGTAAATTTGATGGAAAAAGTTTTACGAATTATACCACAGCACAGGGACTTGCAAACGATGTGGTTTGGACAATTGCAGAGGATAAGCCAGGTAATTTATGGTTTGGGACCCAACAGGGATTGAGCGTGCTTTCCGCAGAAACAGTTAATCGTATCTCCAAAAATAATAAAAGCAAACAAACTTTTTCAGGGCATTTATTTGAATCTTTTACCACTAAAGACGGGCTGCCCGATAATTTTATAACGCAGGTTGTGCAGGGCGATTCAGGAAAATTATACATAGGAACCAATGTCGGGATGTGCGAATTAATTCCCGCAAAGCCTGCTGTTAATATTGAAAAGAAATGGGCGATAGGCAAAATATTTAATTCCCAGACTGGCTACCCGGTAAAAGATGTAAACGCCGGCCTGAGCGCTATGTTTAAGGACAGCAAAGGCATTATTTGGATAGGCACAGGTTCGGATAAAACAGGACTCGTGCGCTTTGACCCAGAGGCGATAATCAATGACAACCGCAAGCGGCCTGATGTGTTTATTAAGGATGTAAAAATAAATAATGAAAATATTTGCTGGAGAGACCTAAGCCCCGATAGCACAGGTAAAATCACTGACAGCACCGTTACTTCCCCCAATATTACCGATGAAGTGAACATTTATGGCAGGCAGCTAAGTGACCGTGAAAGAGACTCACTGCGAACTAAATTTGGCGATATATCATTTGACAGCATCACAAGATGGAACCCGGTTCCATTAAATCTTGTACTCCCTTACTATTACAACAATCTTGGCTTTAGTTTCAATTCGATAGAAACAGGGAAAAATTTCCTGGTGAAATACCAGTATATGCTCGACGGATATGACAAAGACTGGTCCCCGCCTGATTATAAAACATCTGTGAATTTTGGTAATATTTCTGAGGGCACCTACACCTTCATGCTCAGAGCCCAAAGCCCTGAAGGTATTTGGAGCAACAACATTGCCTATACCTTTGAAGTGTTGCCCCCCTGGTGGAGAACCTGGTGGATGTACATAGTGTACGCCATAATTGCTATAGCCCTTATCATATTATTTATCAGGTGGAATAGCCGGCGCATCATTTTTCAAAAGAAAATACTTGAACGGAAAGTAGTAGTGGCAACAAAGAAATTGCGGCAAGAAAATAAAAAAGTAAAAGCACAAAAGAAAAAGATAGAGGACACCCTCAGAGAACTTGAAGATACACAGGCCCAACTAATACATTCCGAAAAAATGGCTAACCTTGGAGAACTCACGGCAGGCATTGCCCATGAAATACAAAACCCGTTGAACTTTGTCAATAATTTTTCTGAAGTAAATAAAGATTTACTCCTGGAAATGAAAGATGAAATTGAAAAGGGAAATACTACAGAAGCAAAAGCAATTGCAAACGATTTAATTGATAATGAAGAAAAGATCAATCACCATGGTAAGCGTGCAGATGCCATTGTAAAAAATATGCTGCAGCATGCACGCATTAATACAGGGCAGGCAGAGTTGACAGATGTAAATGCTTTGGTGAGCGAATATTTAAGACTAAGCTATCATGGTGTCCGGGCCAAAGACAAATCTTTTAATGCAAGCATAAAAACCGATTTTTCCGGAAGCATTGGCAAAATCAAAATCATTCCGCAGGATATTGGCCGGGTATTGCTCAATATATATAACAATGCCTTTTATGCGGTAGCAGAAAGGCTCCGACAAGCTCAGCCTGGCAGTAACTATGAACCAACAGTTTCAGTAAGCACAAAGGTTATAAAACCCCCCTCAGGGGGGTTGGAGGTAGAGATAACGGTAACGGACAACGGTAATGGTATTCCACCAAAAATAGTTAACAAAATTTTTCAACCATTTTTTACTACCAAACCTGTCGGCGAAGGCACCGGGTTGGGATTGTCATTGAGTTATGATATTATGAAAGCACATGGGGGAGAAATAATAGTGGAAACAAAAGAAGGAGAGGGAACAATATTTATTATTCATCAGCCGGTTTTGTGAATCACAAAAGACCTATAAGGTTTCAAAAACCTTATAGGTCTGCATAGGTCTGCAAAAACAAATCTGAAAACGTTATGGCAAATCAATATATACCGCTTATAGCTAATGAATATTATCATCTTTTTAATCGTGCAATAGGAAAGGAAAAATTGTTTTTATCAGAAGATAATTACGTGTATTTTTTATCGAAGATGAAGCAACATCTTTTACCTGTTACGGATGTATTTGCTTACAGTTTGCTGCCCAATCATTTTCATCTTTTGGTACGGATAAAACCATCTGAAGAACTCATGATGTTTTATGAAAAGAAAAAAGGAAGGCCTTTTAATGAAAAGAAGAACAATTTGCCTGACTTTGTGATGGAGCAATTCAGCAATTGGCTAAATGGATATACAAAAGCTTTCAATATTATGTACAACCGCAAGGGCGGCCTATTTATAGATTATCTAAAGAGAACTGAAGCCAAAGAACATGCTGATATAACAAGCTTTCTTTTTTATATTCACAAAAATGCGGTGCATCATGGTCTTACAAAGAAAATTGGTGAATGGAAATACGATAGCTATAACCTTATTTTAAGTGATAAGCCAACTTCCTTACAACGAGAAGCGGTTATTAACTGGTTTGGCTCAAGAGAAAGATTTATTGAGTTTCATAAACAACCTGTAAATCTTAAAGACTTTGATTTGGAATAAACAAACAAAACCTATTCGCCCAAACCTATAAGGTTTTTAAAACCTTATAGGTTTAATTACCTTATAGGTTTTGCATATCAATATAAATCAAATATGAATTACGAACTATTACTGAACGAGGGAGCGGCTTTTATATCAAAATATGTGCGTAAGCATGATAATCCAAAATTGCTGTATCATAATCTTTTTCATACGCAAAATGTAGTAGCTGTTGCCAGTCAAATTGCAAAGCACTCGTCCCTAAAAGAAGACGAATTATTTATAGTAAATGCAGCAGCGTGGTTTTTGTACGTGGGCTGGTATAAAGATGCATTGCACCCTGAAGAAGCAGGCGCAGAAATGGCCAGCGAATTTTTTAGAAATGCCGGCGTCGAAAATGAAACAATTGAGTCCATAAAAAAATGCATTTTGGGTACCATAACTGGGTCTGTGCCTGGCACACTCTTAGCGAGCATTATTTGCGATGCGGATTCGTTTTACCTGGGTACTGAAAATTTCTCAGGCTATAATAAACTTAAGCGTAAAGAAGCCGAATTACTTGATCACCCAAGCATTGATAAAAATGAATGGAAAAGAAATACAATAATAATGCTGGAACGACACGAGTATTATACAGAATATTGTAAGGCCCGGTTAAATACTACTAAACAACAAAACCTCAACAAACTAAAAAAGAAAAATCCATTACTCTCATTAACGGCTGATACTATTGCGTCTATCCTGGAAGATAAAGTGGACGTGAACAACTTCGATAAGGAGTTGGAAAAACTTAAAGAAAGTAAAACAAATTCTGCGGACAGAACAATAGAAACAATGTTCCGAAACACCTCTGCTAATAGCCAGCGCCTGAGTGTGCAGGCAGATAGTAAAGCCCATATTTTGATTTCGGTGAATACAATCCTTATCCCATTAGTATTGGCTGTATTTGTAGCAAAAAATAACGCATACCCAAAGTTGCCGATTGTGCCAGTGGCGATGCTTTTGCTTGTGAATTTAGTCACTATTATTTTTTCTGTTCTTGCCACAAGGCCCAACGTTTCAGAAAGAAAATTTAGTGAAGGTGATTACCGGGATAATAAGGTTAACCTGCTTTTCTTTGGTAATTTCTTTGCCATGAACTTTGATACTTATTGCAATTTTATGCTCCATGTTATGAGTGATAAGCAATCTCTCTATATCATCATGTTGCGAAATATATATGAGCAGGGGATAGTGCTGGGCAAAAAATATAAGATGCTCAAAATAGCCTATAATGTTTTTATGTACGGACTCGTGGTATCGGTAATCGCTTTTATGGTTTCGTATATGGTCTTCCAGTTGAACTAAATACCAGGATAAAATGCCAGGACTGGGCTGAGGTGCTCAGTCGCCATATCTTAAATGTAGCTTCCATTCTACCGGTGGGATTGGTGATGCACAAAAAATGCGAGGTGAATTTTATTAAGTTCTATAAAGATTTATTCTAAATTCCTTATCAATATTTATCCTACCTGGAAAATAGTAGGGGTTTATTACAGGCAGCGTTTAGTTTCATTTTATTAAATTTAAAATGTAATTTTCATCACACAAGACTATCAACCCGTGTTTAAGCAAACAAATTCAAATGTCTGACACCCTGAGATTAATTTTCGATTGGGCAGAAGTTTGGGCATTGTTAATACCATTGTTTCAATTATCAATAAAACCTAAGCAGCCGGCATATCTGCAGCCGGTAATCATTTATTTGTTTGCTGCCTTATTACTAAATCTTTCTGTGGACATCCTGGTTGAATACAATCATTACCACATCGGGCCGGAGAGTATAAGCAATAATCCATTGTACAATATTCATGCACTTGTGCGGTTCTCCTGCTTCAGCTATTTTTTTATTCGTCTCCGGCAAACTTTTTATAAAAAAATAAAGAATATCATTCCCTTTGTATTCATTTTGTTTTTAATTATTGATTTTGGCTTTTTTGAAGATTTTTTCTTTCCCGCTCATTTAAGCGGAAACCTCTTTTCAGCAGAAGCATTCCTGTTGCTGGTCTATTGCATGTTGTTTTATCTTTCTAAATTAAAAGATGAGGCAGGAGCCTTATCAGGCGATAAAGATTTTTGGGTGGTTACCGGCCTCAGTATATATGTAGTTACCAGTTTTTTTGTCTTTTTATTTTACGTGCCCATGATTAAAGAAAATCCTCATCTTGCAAATAATATGTGGGATGTAAATAATGCAGCTTATATTATACTTTGTATTTTTATAACAAAAGCGTTTTATGTACCTGCTTCAAATTAATACGGAAGGAAGGGTCATCATTGGCATTTCCGCAATGGTATTGCTTTTTACAAGTTTTCTCATCTCTTTTATTTCCAGCCAGCGTAAGAAGATGCAGTATCATAAAGATATACAGGAAGCTTATAGCCGCGAACAGCAGGCGCTTACCCTGCAAAACGAATTGCTCGAAAATAGAGTGGGCGAAAGAACAGCTGAATTAATAGAACAAAAGGAAGCGTTGGAAAATTCCATAATTAATCTTAGGGCAACCCAATTGCAACTTATACAAAAAGAAAAAATGGCGTCCCTCGGGGAGCTCACAGCGGGCATTGCACATGAAATACAAAACCCCTTAAACTTTGTAAATAATTTTTCTGAAGTAAATAACGAGCTTCTTCACGAGATGACAGAATACCTTAATAAGGAAAATTTAACAGCTACAGGAAAAGAGAATATCCAAAACATTGTGGACATGATAACGGAGAATCTTATTAAGATTACACATCATGGCAAGCGTGCCGATGATATCGTAAAAGGCATGCTCCTTCACTCCCGCAGTAGTAAAGGTGAAAAAGAACCGACAGATATTAATGCTATTGCCTGGGAATATTTCCGGTTAAGCTATCATGGCCTGCGGGCAAAAGACAAATCTTTTAACGCAACAATGAAAACCGACCTGGATGAAAGCCTTTCTACTCCGGAAGGAAAAGTGAATGTAATGCCCCAGGAAATAGGAAGGGTATTATTAAACCTGTTCAATAATGCTTTTTATTCTGTCACCGAAAAGAATAGACTTCTTCTTGAAGATAACTCGCACGACATACTTGGAAAGCCTTATCAGCCGACCGTTTTATTAAGCACAAAAAAAGTGAAAGATAATTCTCATAATGAAAAAATAGAAATAAGAGTCAGGGACAATGGTATGGGTATTTCGCAGCAGGTGATGGATAAAATATTTATTCCATTCTTTACCACCAAGCCATCAGGGCAGGGAACCGGCCTGGGGCTTTCATTAAGCTACGATATCGTTACAAAAGGCCACCAGGGCGAAATGAAAGCCGAAACAAAAGTGGGTGAATTTACCGAGTTTATCATCACGCTGCCAATAGAATACCCCCATTAAAATTATTTTAGGTTGACATCAATAATTTTTATTTAAATTATATTTATCCGCTGAATAGCATTGTTGATTTACAAGTTTATTTATGTCAATAGAACCTTTTATTGCTTTTTATGCGATCCGTAAATTGCAGAAAAATCTTCGGAATTTCTCTCCGGATGAGAAGTGGGACAAGGTGCTTACCTTGGCTCTCTACGGCATTGGCGCGCTATTTTTTTTCGACATATTTACACCATTTGATAAAGTAACGGACTGGATATGGCATGTTTTAATTCTCTCCATTATCTATGTTGCTTACAGGTTTCCTGTTTTCGCTAACCTGCGCACCTTAATTATTGCCATACTTCCATTAGTCATTGTTTCGCTCGTAAGCGATTTTCTTGAAGATTTTTTTCATAGTGTATATCTTAAGATAGATACGATACTCGATTTTTCCCTGATTGCTGCAGTAATATTAATGTTTGTATTGCTGATACAATCAAATAAGCAGACCAAAGCGCTGCAGAAAGAACGCCAGAAAGCGAAGGAGCAAGAAGAGAGGCGCATATTTATAGCCGCGCAAAATGAACAGCTTGAGATAATAGTAGCCGAGCGCACATCAGAAATCACGCGTCAGAAAGATGAATTGGAGCATGCAATTACCGAGTTAAAGGCCACACAGGCACAATTAATACATTCCGAAAAAATGGCTTCTCTTGGAGAACTGACGGCAGGCATAGCTCACGAGATTCAAAATCCTTTAAACTTTGTAAATAATTTTTCTGAAATTAATTATGAGCTTATTGAAGAAATGAAGAGTGAACTTTCTGCAGGCAATGCAGAAGAGGCTGTGTCAATCGCGGAAAATATTAAGGAGAACGAACAAAAAATTATTCATCATGGTAAGCGTGCTGATGCAATAGTAAAAGGAATGTTGCAGCATTCCCGTAGCAGTAGTGGCCAAAAGGAGCCTACGGATATAAATGCACTGGCAGATGAATACCTGCGCCTTAGTTACCATGGATTACGGGCTAAAGACAAATCGTTTAATTCTAAAATGGAAACGTGCTTTGATGAAACCCTTGACAAAATTAACGTGGTGCCGCAGGATGTGGGGAGAGCTTTTTTAAACCTGTTTACGAATGCTTTTTATGCCGTTTCTGAAAGAAAAAAAATTGAAAATAATGGTTACATGCCAAACGTAATTGTGTCTACAAAAAAGCTGCCGGGCAAGGTACAGATAAAAGTACGGGACAATGGACTGGGCATTCCGGAAAAGGCTTTGGATAAAATTTTTCAACCTTTCTTTACAACGAAACCCTCTGGACAGGGCACGGGTCTTGGGCTATCGCTAAGCTTTGAAATAATAACACAGGGCCACGGCGGCGAAATGAAAGTGGACACTAAAGAAGGAGAATTTGCGGAGTTTGTGATTGAGTTGCCAGCACAAAATATTTCCAATTAAATATCAAAAAAAATAAAATAAAATACTATGAATGTTTTAGTGGTTGATGATGAAAAAGATATGGAAACATTGTTTCAGCAACGCTTCCGCAAGGAAATACGTGATCATCAAATAGATTTCTTTTTTGCCAACTCGGGTGAAGAAGCTTTGTACTATCTTGAGAAGCATAATCATAAAGCAGTATTGATTCTTTCTGATATAAATATGCCGGGCATGAGCGGGCTGCAGTTATTGAAATTGATCAAAGAGAAATTTGAAAATCCACCGCCGATAGTAATGATGATAACCGCTTATGGCGATGATGAGAACTATAAACAGGCCATCTCGCTTGGCGCAGATGATTTTTTAACCAAACCTATTGATTTTACTCTTTTAAAAGAAAAATTAAACACCAAAATACATGGCAAAGATATTAGTAGCTGATGATGAGGCGGATCTTGAAATTTTAATAAAGCAAAAATTTCGCCGTGAAATACGCGAACATAAATATGAATTTATTTTCGCTGCAAATGGGGTGGAGGCGCTTGAGAAGCTTGCCAAAGATCCTGAAATAGAAATTTTGCTTAGCGATATCAATATGCCTGAAATGGATGGCCTTACTTTATTAACCAAACTCAATGAATTAAATTCTCTCACCAAAGCCGTCATCGTATCTGCCTATGGCGACATGGAAAATATAAGAATTGCCATGAACCGGGGCGCCTTTGATTTTGTATGCAAGCCTGTAAACTTTGAAGACCTGGGTATCACCATTCAAAAAACATTGCAGCATGTATTGCAAATGCATAAAACCCTCGACGCCATTAAGGAAAATAATATCCTTAAAATGTACGTGGATAAAACCGTTTTAAACTTTATGAACGGCCGTGAATTTGAAACACATCTTATGGCGAATGAAGAAGTGGAAGCAACTGTTGCATTTATCGATATTTGCGGGTTTACCGCCATCACGGAAAGCGAACCTGCCGACTCGGTTGTGAAACTTCTCAATAAATATTTTGATGTGATGGTGAACGAGATCATTCAGCAGAATGGATATATTGATAAGTTTATTGGCGATGCAATACTTGCTGTTTTTAAGGGTGAGTCTCACCTGGACAGGGCACTGGACGCGGCGCTTTCGGTGAGAAAGCATTTAGACGAATTGCCGGTACAAACTGAAGTTGCAGGTTTCCAGGCAAAAGTTTCTATAGGTATTGACAGTGGTAAAATGATATCAGGAAATATCGGTTCTGCCAAGCTCCGCAGGCTCGACTACACAGTAATAGGCGATGTGGTAAATACAGCTCAGCGCCTGCAGGATAAAGCAAAAGCCGGCCAGATACTTATTTCCGAAACTTCATGGCAAAAGGTGAACGAATCATTTGTTTGCAAACCGGTGGAACATATAAACCTTAAAAATAAATCCAAATCGCTAATGGTTTATGAAGTGCTGGATTAAGTCGAACGTCTAAACTGGCAACTCATTAATGAATGTGCCTTCTTTTGATAATGCCACCGGAGGCTTCTCTTATCATATTGGCAAAGACAAAAGCGCGGGAATCAATTTGGTGTACGAGGTTTTTTAATTTTCGTAGTTCAAGCCTGGTAACAATGGTGAAGATGATATCAACATCTTCATGTGTATCAAACTTGCCCGGCAGGTAACCTCTTTCGCCCTTATAAATAGTAATGCCGCGTCCCAGTTCATTTACCAGCTTGTCTTTTACCGCTTCGCTTTGCCCTGAAATAATAGTAACGCCAATGTAAGCTTCCAATCCTTCTACTACATAGTCGACCGTTTTGGATGCGGTGAAATAAGTAAGGATAGAATACAGCGCAACCTCGATTCCAAACTTAAAAGCGGCTATGCTGAATATCAAAATATTGATGGCAAGAATTATTTCAGTGATGGTGAAGCTCGTGCGCCTCCATGTATACAAAGCCAGCACTTCTATGCCATCAATAGCGCAGCCTGCACGCATGGTTAAGCCGACACCAATGCCAAGGAAAAACCCTCCAAATACTGAGACGAGCAACTTATCATTGGTAATGTGCAAATCAGGGAAAAGCATAAAACATACACCAAGCAACATAACGCACACAAGCGTCTTCAAGGCATATTTTAAATTGACCGCATAAATACACATTATTATAAAAGGCAGATTGGCCAATACAATTACATACGCGAGATTGATATGATAAATCTCATGTATTAAAAGAGAAATACCAGTGACACCGCCATCAAAAAACTTATTAGGAACAAGAAATCCTTTTAACGCAAAGGCAGCAACGATCACCCCGATCGAAATTAGAAAAATATCAGCAACCCAATCGTACTTGCCAAATCGCTGCTTCACTGTTTTATAACCAAACTCATTTTCTCTCAAGTGCTCTTCATTTTGCTTCACTTTATTACTCAGCTTATTGTTCGCACTTTTTGTGAAATAGCGGTGTGTTTGTAAAAATTTAGATTCAATATTTCTCCAATCATTCCGGTCTTTTACCACTCCGGCCGCATGCATTTCTTTATATAATTTATCGGCTTTGGTAATGTAACTGTCAGTGGACATGTAATACAAATCCGCATCGCACAGTATTTCAGCAAGCTTACTAGTCGGTGACTGCGGCATTTTTGTCGCCATAATGAGCTCGCATATTTGGGCAATTTCTTTTTTAGAATATCCAAATTCCTGCAGCGATTCTTCAGCGATCCTGCAGGAAACCTTTTCATGGCCTTTATTAACTTCTAAATATCCTGCATCGTGATATAAGGCGGCAGTTTTCAAAAGAGTGACTTCCGGCTCTGAAACATTTTCGGCCTTAGCCAGTAGCTCTGTATATTCCAATACGTCTTTGGTATGCGAAGCATTATGATAGTAAAGATTTTTTGGTAATTCATTTTCCAGCTTGTGCATTAAAAATGAATAGGCTTTGTCAAACTGCATTTGAGACTTTATCTTAAAAATTAGTATTGATAATTTTTAAAAATACTGAATTTGTTTTGCCTGCGAAATTTTGCCGATACAAAAGAGATAGATGATGGAAAAGGTTAATAAGATTCTTACAAATGTATTTCTTGTTTTACCTCGTAATTTTTGTAATGACTAATATTTCTGTACAACAGGCAGGCCATCCTTCTTTACTGGATTTTGAATAGCCACTTATTGTTACCTGCAAATTGTCCACCTGGAAATCTATCGGCAGGTTGCAGGGAATAAGTTTCGTATCAATGGTTCCTTCTTCGTACATGTAAAATTCAGATCCCGATAATTTTATCGTGGCCTGCTCATGTACTATTTGCCTGGTGTTTGTAGTGTCAGTAAAGCAAGCCCTGTCCTGCTTATTGTCTTTTTTGCAGGAATTAAACGTTAGGAAGAAGACGGAAATGAAAACAAATAGATATCGCATACTTTTTCTGATTGACATTACAAAGCTCGTGAATGTTGCATATCACTTCAACAATTCATCTATGGTAACGATTTTATAATTTTCTTTTTTAAGTAATGCTAATAGAGAGGGCAATCTCTTGTAAAACTTATCAGTTCTTTTCGGTCCGGCACCTGCATGCATCAATAGTATAAAGCCGTTAAGTCCGTTTGAAGTCTTGTCATCATAATCAATTATTGATTGATAGATTCTTTCACTGCTTCTATAATTTTTATCTGATAAGGTTGTATAGTCTGCATTGCTCAAAGTTCCCGGCGTATAGTTAATAAGTTGTAATCCCATCTCTTTTGTCCATGCAGCAATCGAATCATTGAACCATTCATAGGGCGGAAGAAAAAAATGTGCATCGCTTTTTTGAACACCGAAGGATTCCATTTCTTTATAATTATTTATTAAATCATTCTGAAATTGTTGCTTTGTCACCAGCAGGCTGTCTCTCTTATTCCAGTCGCAATACAACAAATGTTTATCAGAATGCGGACCGAGATAATGTCCATCTTCTTTTGCTTCCCGGATAAAATTTTTAAATAAAGGATTGCGATAAAAATTTCCTGTGAAGAAAAAAGATGCTTTTACATTTTGCTTTTTTAATGTTTGTAAGACTTCGTCCCTGCCTTCTGCAAATTCATCACCTGAAAAAACAATGGCTATTTTTTTTTGCGTAGAATCTCCCCGAATAATAGCACTATGATTATAGGAAATAGCACTGCCCAAAGTCTCCTCCCCTGGAGGAGATTTAGAGGAGGCCGACGCCAACAAATAAATCAAAGAGGCGGTGCCATCCATCGTTGGTTCATTCGTGCTGTAGTCACCATAGTCATCATGATACACAGCAAGATCACTTTGAAAAGCTGCATATTCATCAGGCTGGTACAAAGTGATACCGATAAGATTGCTATAAATGCTTCCATATACCGGCCCATCTACAAGACCGCCATTTATTGGATAATTTTCCAAATGTGTAAATGCGGAGTGCGGATCTGCCGGCGTATCGCCCCACGATGGCAAACCATACACCATGCTGGTTCCCCATGGATTGCATCCAAATAGCCAGTCAAGGTTCGCCTGTTCCAGTTCTTCAAATTGTTTGTCATTGCTTAACTGCCGGTACCAATAACATTGAATTGCAAACGACGTTGTGAGATTATTGCTGCACCAGATAAAAGGAATGCCACGATAAAATGCATTTAGCTTCGCCTTATCCCACACTAATTGAATACCTTCTTTATAATACCTTACAATCGTATCTTTTTGCCTTCCTTTTAATTGCTTCGCTAATTCGTAGTGGCCGGGGTTTATGAAAGGATACCACTGGTAATGCTTTGCCGTATCTTTTCCAAACCACGGCGTAACGGGCTCCTGCCTTGCATAATGTATTGCTGAATCCGTGAATGATTTATTGCCTTTACTTAATGCAAATGCCAGCTCCATATCATCTACCCAATTATCTTCAGCATATATGTATGGCGATCTTACTGAAACTGTTTGAGTAACACCAGGCTTTTTTTCAGCATAACGTAAAGCAGTAGACGCTTTTTCATTTAACAGGCTGCCATATACTTTATCATTATTTAAAATCTGGCTACCCAAAATAAAATCACTCACAAGCTTTGCTGCCGTTGAGGAAGTGCCTATAGTATTATTCATAAACTTGCCTCTTTGCTGTGGCTTTCCGTTTATAAAATATACAGGCCGTTCATATCCTTTTCCATAAAATGAATCTTCTTTCGGGATACGCATTCCCTGGTGGTCCCTGTCATCTGCGATTTGATTGAACATAACATCCGGTGAAGGATGCATTTTCAGAAGCCAGTCTAATCCCCATTTTGCTTCGTCCAATACATCAGGAATATTATTTTTTCCGTCAAGGCCGTTAGCCATTTTTTCATCAGCAAATACTTTTGGGAAATCCCTATACGCCGCGAGCAAATGATAAGTCGCATTTGCTGATGTAGCGGCATACTGTAAATAGTCACTTGCATCGTGCCAGCCCCCGACAACATCGAAGTGTGTGCTGTCCTTTATTCCTGCCTCCGCACCATACAATACATACCCATCATGCATATGGCAACTATCTTTTAAGAAAGGATTGAAACCGCTTCTTTGCTGCCGCATATATTGCAGGCAGAAGTCCGCAGCGCCTTTATACACATCATTATCAATTGTAAACTCCGGTGACTTTGCATTGCCTGCCTGTAAATAATAGCGGCCTGGCTTTGTGAATTTTGAAAAGTTCAAACGATAAGTTTCATTGAAAGGCCCATATGTTCCAAAAGCCTTTCCTGCACTTGCAGTAAAGACAATTTTTTTTGTAGCAGCATCCACGAGTTGGAAAATTTTTATGCTAATATCTTCTTTGCTGCACCATACTGCAACTTTTATCCCATTGGGTTTATAACCCAACCAATTGATGCGTATCCATGCATCTTCATTGTTACGGCTAAACGCCACAAGAGAAATGGAAATTATAAAAGCAAAAAGTTTCTTCATAAATTCTGTATGGAAATCTTTTAATCAATCATCATGTGGCAGTTGAAATTTTGAAAGATCAGGTGCATATTTTCTCTTTCTTTCTAATTCATATTGGTAAATGATATCACCCACTTCTTTAAAGAAAGGATAGCCAATGTCATCATATTCATATTTATCATCGTTCAATACACCATCTTTATTTACATAGATTACGCCGCTCAACATGAATTCGATCTTATGTTTAAAGTCAACAATGTAGGCAACATCAGTCAGGAATCCATAAGACCAGCCGGGCTTATTGAACACCCTGATGTATGATGGAATTGATGTATGACCTGATTTGAACATAAAAAACTTTGTATAGCTGCTGAAGTATTCAGACGTGTCATACGATGGAAACTTACTTTCGTAAGGAAGCTCCGACATGTATTGATACAAAAATTTATAATCATCACCGGTTAAATTGAAACGCTGTTTCGCGGGAACAGATTTTGGAAATAGAACAGATTGTAAAATTTCACGCAGGTCTTCGAGCGAAATATTATTGTGCGTAGTAAAATCCATTGGCGCATTTATAAGGCTGTCATGGCTGTCCCAATGCGCCTTTCCCATTAGAATTTTTTTGCTGAAATTAAAAGAGTCCGGGTTATACGCTGCTGGTTGTTTATACAGCAACTTGCCGTTTTCTACAAAACGTATTGGATTCGTATGCCGGTTTTCTTCTGCATTCATCGGTACAAAACGACGGGTGATTCTTACATCATTATAGCCCATTTGATGTAGCCTTTCATTGATATGCTGCTGCCCTAAAAATTCATACAATCTTGTATAAGCATCGTTATCACTTACCAAAAATATTTTTTTTATATACTGCGCAACTGAAGGCAGTCCGTTGGCAGAAGTACTATCGGCAACAACAATGCTTTGCCCGGACCATGCGCTATCAGTAATCATCGGCGTGGATTTGTCAACGCCATATTGTTTTAAAGTATTTATTTTTTCCAACGAAAGAAATGCTAATGGCATCTTTACTGTTGATGCCGGATTGAAATAATTTTCCGGGTCGACGTTGTAATAATAATTTTTAAAATGGGGATTGTTGTTTTTATCGCGATCAATTTTTGTATAGATAAGCTGGTAACGAAAGCTATCAGGATGTTGTAAAATATTTTTTAATAGCGGTGAACCTTTTTCCTGTAAGATATTTTTTAAAAAATCATTGGATTCGTCTTGTGCAAGAAGAAAAGATGGAATTAAAAATATTATTGAGAAGAATAAGCAGTAAAACAGTCTATTCATTTTATCAGTCGTTTTGCTTCCTTTTTAAATTTGTCACTTGGAATAACACCAAAGCCCTTTTAGAAATTAATTTAGTGTTTGCTTATGACTCCTTTTTTGAGATTGGCAACTTGTTCAAATGCTTCTTTTAAGTCAGGCCTCAGTTTTAAAGCTTGTTTACACTTTTTAAGTTCGTTTAGAATATTCTGCATTCAGATAAAGGCAGTTGAACAGCCTGTTCGTCACCAGCTAAGTCATTAACATATATAAGAGCAATTTACATATTTCGAAGTTAATTAGTTTAGCCCAACTCCAAACGGTCTTTAGATGTGAGAACTGCCACGTACTTGTATTTCAAAGAGATAATAAAAAGCTCTAAATTTGAAATTACTATGGAGCAAGCTGGCCACATATCAATCATTATAACCGGTAAGACAGTAGATGGAAATTTGAATCCCAGGGATATTGATATAGATGAAACTAAAGAGCTTTTAAATGAGGTAGAAACACTTTTATTTCCATCGAAAACTGAAAAAAGCGAACGCCCTAAAGTTACCTATGAGGTAAAAGAAGGATCAGTAAAAAACATATTTTATATTCCACTGGCTAAGGTAATTATGTTTAGCGCTTTAATGACCGAAGTGGGTAACCAGGGAGTTTTGGATTTGCTTGATCCTAAAGCAGCAACAATTATAGACAAATGGCAACGCAAAGCTCAGGAAACCGGCCGGCAGTATGAAATACATTCATCAATTGTTGAAGGGAAATCTTTGCTAACTATTAACCAGGATTCGCAGTTTATTGCTCCACAATCAGACTGGGTAAATACAAGTTTATATTTATATGGAGAAATATATGAAGAGGGAGGATTGAGCAATATAAATTTACATATGCTTACAGACAGGTATGGAAAGGTGTTGGTAAAAGCAACCAAAGAGCAGCTTGTTGATGGCGATAATAAACTTTTTAAAATATATGGTCTATGGGTAAAAGGTAAACAGAATTTAGGCACTGGGCAGTTGAAAGATCTTGAATTGATAGATTATCTAAAATATCAGCCGGAATATGAGGAGATTGCTTTGCAGAGACTTATTAAAAAGGCAAGTGCGAGTTGGAAATCGGTCAAAGATAAAGACACATGGTTGGCTGATGTAAGGGGAGGTGCAAATGAATAAACTTGGAATCAAAAGTATAATGATGGATACTTCTTTTTGTATCCGGCTATTAGATGAGAGTGATGACCTTCACCTAAACGCACTCGACTACTTTCGTTTCTTTTTACAAGAGAAAATTTCTATTCATCTTTCTACGATCGTGGTAGCTGAATATGCGGTTGGCGATGACCCTCAAAATTTGCCCATTGATTATGTGCAAATAGAAACATTCGATTTCAGAGACGCTACAATTGCAGGTTTATTCCATGCCGAATTAAAGGGTAATAAGAACAATATCAACGGATATAACAGACGAATAATCGCGAATGATGTAAAAATTTTAGCACAGGTCAAAAACAGGAATATCGATGGGATAATATCAAAAGATGTTCAGAGCCAAAGAGAATATGTAATCCCTCTTTTAAAGTCTAGTCTATTGAATGTCAAGTTCATTGACTTGAATAAACGGCTGAATGATATATTAGGTGAGCTTTTTCCATTATGATCTTTATTCTTCGAGACGTTGGTTTAACCCAACTCCCAATAGTCTTCAAGATAAGAAGACTACAGCGCCTTTCACTTTCTTAGCGTGATCCGCAATAGGGAGGAAATAAAATAAATAGTTACTTCATCCCAACTTTCCCTTTCAGCGATTCAAATATTTTTTTTGAATCGAATCCAACGCCGTTCTTAAAAACTGTTTCTGTCTTTCTGATGTCTTTAATATTGTTTTCAGGATCTCCATCTATTAAAACCAGGTCTGCATTTTTACCTACTTCAATTGAGCCAATTGTCTTATCTCTTTCCAAATACTTTGCGCCATTCAATGTGGCAATCTTTATAGCCTGCACCGGCGTGAAGCCTGCTTCCACCAACAGTTCTATTTCTCTCCTGCTGCCATAGCCAGCCAGCGTTCTTCCGGAGCCAGTAGGGTCAGTGCCGCAAACTAATAATCCGCCTGCATCATAAAATTGTTTCTCCCACGCCATTTCTTTTTTAAACAATACAACGCTTACTGAATCATGGTCCTGGCCTTCATCCCACCAGTTTTTTACAATCTCTTTCACTTCCGGAATTAATGCATCTTCGCCTCCGCCTAAAATTAATTCATGGCCGGTTTCAGGTTCAAACACAGGCAATGTTGAAGTGAGGGCTACATGTTTTTCTACCAAATAATTTATGAGATTTTTCATTTCATCACTGTTTACATCAAGCTTCAGCAAAGCGAGATAAGCCTTTCGAAAATCCAGTTCGTTTTCTTTTTTATCATGATCAAAATCAGAACTGGCCATAAAACCATGTTCCAAATTATCAATGCCCAACTCAGCCGCTTCATGATAAGTGATCGTTCCTATATGCCCTGTAACTTTTAAGTGCCGCTTATGTGCTTCGCGTACCACTGCAATAAGATCTTCCTTTAAAGAATGCACATACATTTTGAACGAAGTACAACCTTTATTCGCCCAAAAAATAACTGAAGCCGCTGCCTCCGCAGAATCTTTAATGATGTTTAGTGATGGAATATCATAGCCCTTACGTTCAAAATATGGAGCAGTTGCATCGATATCAGGTCCAATGTATTTTCCTTCTTTAATCAATTGCTTTATGTTGAGATCAGTTTGCGGTTCAATGCTTCCGCCGGTTCTTATGGTGGTAGCGCCGCCTGCCAGGTACATTCGCGGAAAAGTAAGGGGCATTTCAGCAACATTAAAATTGTCTCCCGCCATCATCGTGTAGAAGAAATGTTCATGCAACATCACTAGTCCGGGTATGATGGTTTTGCCTGTGCAATTAATGACATTTGCGTCGGCGGGAATGATTACTTTATCGTGCGCTCCCATACTAATAATTTTTCCCTGGCTTATAACTAAGTCCTGGTGCGGCTTTGAAGGCATACCCGTGCCGTCAATGACCTTAACATCGGTAAATGCTGTAGTGCTTGCAGTATCAGTTATAAACTTTTGTACTGAAGGAATAAACTTTTGCGCTTGGGAAAGTGTGGAGTAAATAAAAAGAATGATAAAAACAATTAGCTTGGAAAAAATATTCATAAATAGAATCATTTGAATTAGAAAGATACAAATTTGAAATAAGAGAGTAAATTAGATAGATGAATAACCACTCTAAAAAAATCTAAACATGAGCCAGGCATTTGTAAAAGAGAGCGAAGAGCAATGGTTGCACGAAGTGCCACCTACATTAAACGCCCTTATCGTTTATCTTACAAGAGAGAATAACGGCGTTCGTGTTTATGAACAAAAAAATTCCGTTGATAAGAAGACCGGTAAAACTATTCATGTAATGAGCAACGGCCTGTCGTATGCTACCGATGATGAAAGCAAGTGGTACGTGATTTAGTTGCAATTGGGAAAATACCTGGATGACAAAAACATATAAAATATATTTTTGGAAAGCAGCTCCATTTTTACGTCTACTGCTTCCCGTTATATCAGGTATTATGCTGCAATATTATTTTTCATTTTCTTTAAATGAAATTTTAATATCTGCCATTAGTCTTCTTGGTTTATTTATTCTATTCAGCCTTTTGCCGCTTGCGCATCGTTTCAAATTAATAAGCCTGCAGGGAATTTTTATCACTCTTTTCATTATAACGGCCGGGGCACTTATCACCTGGCATCATAATGTAAGAAACAGCAATTCATGGTACGGAAAACGTTACGACACTACTTCTTATGTATTGGCAGTTGTGAATGAACCGCCTGTTGAAAAAGCAAAATCAATTAAAGCAACCGCAAGTGTTGCTGCTATTATTAAAAATAATGCAGCACATGCTACTGTGGGCAATATCCTGTTGTACTTCGCAAGAGACTCGGGTAAAAAGACACCGGCGTATGGCGATAAAATACTTATCAATAAGGCACTTCAGCCGATCACAAACTCCGGTAATCCCGGTGCTTTTGATTATAAGCGCTATGCAGCCTTTCACGGAATTTATCACCAGGTTTTTGTACAAAAGAATGATTGGCTTATCATTGGTCATGAGGAACCAAATTGGTACAACTCTTTTATTTATTTTACAAGAAATAAAATCAGGGATATATTATACAAATACATTCCTGGCGAAAATGAAAGATCGATAGCATCTGCATTGCTTATCGGTTATAAAGTTGACCTCGATAAAGACCTCGTGCAAGCTTATAGCAATGCCGGCGTAGTACATTTGATTGCTATTTCCGGTTTGCACATGGGAATCATTTATTTTATTCTTTCCTGGATTTTTTCAAGAATACCAGTTATAAAGCGATCAAAAATTTCACGGCTCATCTTAACGCTTCTTTGCCTTTGGTTTTTTGCATTGCTTACCGGCGCTTCCGGCTCTGTTTTACGTTCTGCTATCATGTTCACTTTTATAGCCGTCGGAATGTTTGTCGGCAAACGGACTTTCATTTATAATTCAATGGCGGCTTCTGCTTTAATATTGTTATGCTACAACCCTTACCTGCTTTGGGATGTAGGCTTCCAGCTTTCTTATTTTGCCGTATTGGGTATCGTAATTGCTCAACCATATGTCGTGAAATGGTTTTACATAAAAAATAAATTTCTGAATGCAATCTGGCAGCTTTCATCGGTTTCATTGGCCGCACAGTTGTTTACTTTTCCAATATGCATTTATTATTTCCATCAGTTGCCTCTGCTGTTTTTAATTTCCAATCTTATAGCAATTCCTTTAACCACGGTAGCTCTTTGGACATGCTTAATTCTTGTCGCGGTATCGCCTCTGAATATGATTGCGACGGTCACAGGCAAAATTATTTTTTGTGTTATTTGGATGATAAATCATACGGTGTTTTTTATAAATGCAATTCCCTTTTCTTTATGGGATGGGATCTTTTTAGATGTGACAGGAACAATTATTCTTTATATTATTACATGCAGTTTTCTTTATTGGCTTATAAAAAAAGATATGCTTGCGTTTAAATTTGGTTTAACGTTCCTTCTTCTTTTTTCCATCATACTTGCATTTAATAAATGGACTGTTGCACAACAGAAAAAAATAATTGTTTATAACGTGCCGTCACACCGTGCAATAGATTTTGTTAGTGGAGATCAATTTCAGTTTATAGGAGACAGCGATCTTGCAGTTGATGGATTGCTAAAAAATTTTCATTTAAAACCTGGAAGAATTTCGATGCGGCTAAATAAAAATTCGAACTCTATAAGCGAGCCTTTCAATAAAAATAATTTCTACCAGTTTTACAGTAAGCGAATTTTAGTGATGGATTCTGCCATAGCCTTTCTGCCGTTTACTGAAAAAATATCTATTGACTATATTATCATTTCTAAAAATCCAAAGCTGTATATATCTAAGCTGGCGGCGGTTTTCAATGCAGGTATCTACATTTTCGACTCATCAAATCCTTTGTGGAAAATAGAAAGATGGAAAAAAGATTGTGAAGAATTACATTTGCGCTTCCACTCAGTTCCTGAACAGGGTGCGTTTGTAACTGATCTTTAAAGCACAATCTCTTTTCCATTTTTATGCAAAAAAAAATTCAATCTGCCCTCATTTCGGTTTATTATAAAGAAGGCCTGGAGAAAATTATTTCTCTTTTAAAAGAGCATAACATCACTATTTATAGCACGGGTGGCACGCAAAAATTTATTGAGGAACAGGGCGCTGAATGTGTGAGTGTTGAATCTATAACCGGCTTTCCTTCTATATTGGGAGGCAGGGTTAAAACGCTGCATCCATCCGTATTTGGCGGCATTCTTGGAAGAAGAGATGTTGAAACAGATATCGAGGAAATGAAGGAATATAAAATTCCCGTGATTGATTTGGTTATAGTTGATTTGTATCCTTTTGAAGAAACGGTTCGCTCAACTGATGACGAAAATTTAATTATTGAAAAGATTGATGTTGGTGGTCCTTCAATGATAAGAGCCGCGGCAAAAAATTTTAAAGATGTTTTGGTTATTGCTAACAAAACTGACTATAGCGCTCTTGAAAATATTTTGGAAAATAACGATGGGGAAACTTCCTTAGAAGATAGAAAGCAATTTGCCGCAAGAGCTTTCAATGTTTGTACGGGGTACGATATCGCTATTTCAGATTATTTCAACAGGATAACTTCTGTAAATATTTTTACGCAGCAAAAGGTTCACTTAAGATATGGTGAGAATCCTCACCAGCATGCGTCGTTTACAGGTAATCTTCATGATATTTTTGAACAACTCCATGGCAAAGAACTCTCTTATAATAATTTGGTAGATGTAGATGCCGCAATAAATATTATTGATGACCTCACAAAAAACGATGCTGAAGAAAATAATGCCGAAACCATTTTTGCCATAATAAAACATACCAATGTATGCGGAATTGCTAAAAGAGAAAATGTAAAAAATGCTTTTGATGCTGCGCTTGCGGGCGATCCGGAAAGTGCTTTTGGGGGGATATTAATTACCAATAAAAATATTGATGTTGATACAGCCAACACTTTGAAAGATTTATTTTTCGAAGTGCTGCTTGCTCCGGGCTTCGATGAAGAAGCTTTAAATATTTTGCAATTAAAGAAGAACAGGATTCTTTTAAAAACAAAGAGTCTTTATCATGAACAGCAGCTCACAAAAACTATTTTGAATGGAGTGTTGACACAGGAGGCCGATGAAGGAAATTTTGCTGAATGGAAAGAAGAAGGTGGCAGGACATCAACGGCTGAAGAAAAAAATAACTTAGTCTTCGCGAATATTATTTGCAAACATCTTAAAAGCAATGCTATTGCCCTGGTAAAAAATATGCAATTGATTGGTAAGGGATGCGGGCAAACTTCAAGAATAGACGCATTGAAACAGTCTATTGAAAAAGCAAAGCAATTTGATTTTGATATAAAAAATGCAGTTGTTGCAAGCGATGCTTTCTTTCCATTTGATGATTGTGTGAAGATTGCTTATGAAGCCGGTGTCACGGCTTTCATTCAACCTGGCGGCTCAATAAGAGACAAAGATTCTATTGAGTATTGCAAACAAAATAATCTTGTAATGGTGCTTACCGGGCTTCGTCATTTTAAACACTAAGTCTTTTATTTATTTCGGTAAGAAAGCTTTCATACACATCTTTCCATTGCTGATTGTCAGTGCCCATTAAATGATTGTGCATAACGCTTATAAAAGTTCCGTTTACATTTTTACATGTGTTGTAGAAATAGTTTAATTCCTCCAACGCTTGCCCGGGTTTGAGATTTTCATGAAAAATCGCGTTGCTGTCCATGTAACAAAAAGGGTGAATTTTTAAGTTGGTTTTTTCTTCCCTTTCGACATCATACCAAAAAAACGAATTGGCATACGAAGCCCTGAAACCATTGACAGTGCCGTATCCCATTGAATATTCATCTTTAATTCCTGCGTTAATAAGATTGCGGTACGTTTCGGGCAAACTGAAACGTAAATAATGTTGCCTGCTTTTATAGATTGTAACACCTGCTATCTCTTCCAATAAAAATTTTTCTTCTTTTAATAGTTTCTCATTTTGAAAAGTAAAAAAAGAAGGATGTATCGCTGCTTCATTTTTCCTGGCATAGCGTCTTATCAAGGTTTGCATTTCTTCATTCAGCGGATCAATATTTCTATCATACCTCGCAAGATTTTTTGCAACTAAAAAGAAATATTGTGGCTTTAAATTGTATTGCTCATGTAACTGATCAAGTTGTTTGAAATTATCAAAAGGATCTTTTTCCTTTCGTGACAGAACCTTAAATCCTTTTGAAATGTTATCATACTCCTGCCTGGATAAAAGAGAAAAAAACTTTCCCATATTTCTTATAAAACCTTTGCCCAGCCAGCCATACGCAACATCCACATCATAAGTTGGAGAAAACCGAAAATCATTTTGCTGTATGCTAAAGCCTGAGAATTTACTTTTGATATATTCTGCGAATAGCTGTAACCAAAGATTTATTAATGGAATTTTTAAAAATCCATTTGCCGCCGCCAACGATTGCTGGTAGTCATATCTTTGATATTTATCTGTTGTATGAGGAAGATATTCTTCGTAGCGTGTAAGTAAATAAAACGTGGCGGAAAAAATATCAAAAGGAAAATGGCCAATCCCCTTTTTGTTTTTGAAGAAAGCCGTTAAGCCGTTTAAATCGAATATTTCAATGTATTGGGGATATGTCTTCTTTTCAAATAAAAGCCGGCTGCCTTGCACATTTATTACTTCGCCGGGGATCTCTTCAGGAGTATAATTTATTCTTATTCCATCGGCTGTTTTAAAATCTTTTATGTCGGTTGTGACCAAATACTCAACGTTCCAATTTTCCTTAAAAATAAATTCTGCAATGTATTGTAATCGCGGAGTGATGGTATCTGTAAGAAGTAAAATCATGCAAGGTTAGTCGCTTTTAAAACGTTCCTTCCACATTTCGTTAAATGTCTTTTTGCTGAAGTTAAGATCAGAGCGGTGTTTGTTCCAGCCCTTAAACATTTTATTCACGACCATATTTTTCATGCTGCCACTGCCCATGTTCATCATGCCTCTTCTTAGCGAAGCCATCCTCCAGAGTTTCCAGGCAGTTTTTTCAGAGAAGGTGGTTAAGCCCGCTTCTACAGCTTCGTTGCGGTTTACTAAGAGCAGCTCGTGCAGGTTTATTTTTACCGCACATACTTCAGTACAGTTGCCGCACAATGATGATGCATAGCTAAGGTGTTTGTATTCATCCATGCCTTGCAGATGCGGCGTGATGATGCTTCCAATGGGACCGCTATAAGTTGAGCCATAGCTATGGCCGCCGATATTTTTATAAACCGGACAAGCATTGAGACATGCGCCACACCGGATGCAATAAAGGCTTTCCCGCATTTTTGGATCGGCTAAAATGTTGCTGCGATTGTTATCGAGCAATATCACATACATTTCATCAGGCCCGTCCGTTTCGCCCGGTTGTTTTGGCCCGGAAACGATGCTGTTATAAACGGTCACTTTTTGCCCGGTGCCATACGTGGCGAGCAAAGGCCATAATAACGCCAGGTCAGTGATAGAAGGCAATACTTTTTCAATGCCAACTATGGCAATATGCGTTTTGGGCCAGGCCATACTGAGCCGGCCATTGCCTTCATTTTCCGTAACAGCTATTGCTCCGATATCGCTTATGATAAAATTGGCGCCGGTAATTCCTATTTCAGCCGCTGTATATTTTTCCCGCAATTTTTCGCGGGCCACAAGGGTCAATTCTTCCGGGGAAAGCTTAGTAGATGTACCTAATTTTTCCGCAAAAAGTTTGGCAACATCTTCTTTGCTTTTGTGCATAGCAGGTGTCACAATATGATAAGGTGGTTCGCCATCTAATTGTTGTATATACTCTCCTAAATCAGTCTCGACACTTTCAATATTATTCTTTCCAAGAAAATCATTTAAATGAATTTCCTCTGTAACCATGCTCTTGCTCTTCACTATTGACTTGCAATCTTTCTCCTGGCAAATTTTTAAAATCGCGTCTAAGGCTTCCTGTGAGTTTTGCGCCCAGATAACTTTTCCACCGCGTTTTGTAAAATGCATTTCAAAATCTAACAGCTGCTGATCAAGTGTTTCAATAGCTTTCCATTTGGTATTTTTTGCCCGTTCTCTCGCAAGGGCAGTGTTATCAAACTGGTGCATTCCCTGGGGCACTGCAGCATTATACCTGCCGATATTGAAATTTATTTTTTGCCTGTGTTCCAGGTCTGCACTCTTTATCGTGCTTTTAGCTTTAAATGTTGATGCGTTTTCAGTCATTGATTATTTGTTTCTTTTTACACCAATTGCAGGTTCCTATAAATATAAAATTACTTTTAGTTTGGAGTAATAAAAAATAGTTGAGGTGTTTTTAGCCGGGCATTGTATGACAGCCGGTTTTCCAGGTGTTTAAAGAATGATGTTATTTAATAGGACCCTGATTTCTTTTCAACTTTTTAATAATTAAAATCCGGAAGTTTTTTCCTATCGAAATGTCGGCTGGATCTTCATTGAAATAATAGAGTTACTTATATCCCATCGCCTGCAATTGAAATAATTCAGAATAGCGCCCGTCTTTTTGAAGCAATTCTTCATGACTTCCTATCTCAATTAGTTCGCCATTATCAAGGACTAAAATGCGATCTGCCATGCGAACTGTTGAAAAGCGATGAGAAATAAGCACAGCGGTTTTGCCTTTTGTAAGTTCAGCGAAGCGCTGGAAAACCTGGTATTCCGCACGTGCGTCAAGAGCGCTGGTAGGCTCATCCAGTATCAGCAATTGGGCTTGTTTCATATATGCCCGCGCAAGCGCAACTTTTTGCCATTCACCTCCACTGAGTTCTACGCCATTATTAAAGCGGCGGCCAAGTGCCTGGTCATATTGCTGGGGTAATTTTTTCGCCAGGATATCAGCTAAACTTTTTTCCGCAGATTGTTCAATCAAAGGACGATTGTTTTGTTCATCAATATTACCCACCGCTATGTTCTGTGCAAAACTCAATTGATAACGTAAATAATCCTGGAAAATAATGCCGGTATTTTTTCTTAGTTCAACTATATCATACTCGCGAAGATCAATACCATCAAGTAGTATGCGCCCTTCGGTAGGGTCGTATAATCGTGCAAGCAATTTTACCAGGGTAGTTTTGCCTGCTCCATTTTCTCCTACCAAAGCAAGTTTTTCCCCTGCTCTCAATGAAAAACTAATATGCCTGTTGGCCCACTTTTCACTGTTGTGATATTTGAAGCCAACGTTCTCAAAAGTAAATCCCTTTTTGATGGGATCAGGAAATGGAAGAGGATTCTGACTCACTTTAATCTTTGGTTCTATTTCGAAGAATTCAAAAAAATCACGCAGGTAAATAGCGCCTTGCGAAACAGAAGTGAAGCGTGATAAAATATTTTCCAGTAGCGTTCTTAGCTGCCTGAATGAACCCGCGAGAAATGTAAGTGTACCAATAGTAAGGGCACCATCCACGGTTTTCATGATCATAACAATATAGGCAGTGTAATAACCCGCGCTGCCAAGTAACGCAAATACAGTTCCCCATGTCGCACGCTTCGTAGACAATTTTTTATTATCATCATAAAATTTATTGCTTAGGGTTTTAAAACGGTCAACTAAAAACTTCGATAGGCGAAAGACTTTCACTTCTTTGGCGGTTTCATCGCTGGCGCCGAGGTAGCGCATATAATCAAGTTCCCGGCGTTCCGGTGTTTGGCCGCGGGTAAGTGCATATGTGCGATCATTAAAATAACTTTCTCCAAGAAAAGCCGGCACAATCGCCACAAGCAGCAATAAAATAAGCCATGGATTAAAAGCCATTAATCCTGCGGAAAGGAATGCCATAGTGATAAGATCCTGTACCTGCGTGAGTACCTGCGATAATAAAATTGTTCGGCCAACTGTTTGTTGACGCGCCCTCTCAAGCTTATCATAAAAAGCAGAGTCTTCAAACTGATCAAGATCAAGCGTATCTGCATGCTCCATAATCTTTACAGACGTGTAATTGGAAAAAAGATCGCCGAGTAAACTATCTACCAACAAAATAGCCCGGTTCAAAGCATCTGATAAAATAGCAAGCGCGAATTCCGCAGTCACGAGTTTCCATAAATAACTATGATCGGGCGTTGAGCTTTTGCTTAAAGTAATTATTTCATCTATGATTAATTTACCAATGTAGAGAATGGCAACGGGCAGGGCCGAACGCAGCAACCGTAGTACCGCGTTTAATATGGTGTACGAATGATTGGTTTGCCAAACCAACTTAAAAAACTTTGGCAGATTTTTTAGCGCGGCAAATTTTTCTTTTAATGTGACGGTGGTATCAGGGTCTGACGGTTTGGATCGCTTTTCATTGGCCATGCGGACTTTGCTCATGAGGCAAAATTAAGCCAATTGTTTGTCTCGCTTTGTTGACGTGAAATCAACAGATCGTATCGTAAAGATGCTTACATAATAAAGAAAAAGTTTGTTGTATACCGGAGGCTTATCTAATTTCTTATTATCCTGTATGATTCGCTTATCCCTTCCAGGCTGAATTGAAGCGTGTAAGTTCCTTTAGCAACCACGCCTAAATGTATGTGCCCGTTATTGATTCCCTGTGCAGCGGCAAGATTTGTTTCCATAATGAGCTTACCCTGGTCATCTATTAGTTTGGCGTTCATTTGCCCTGGTTTATCCGCATTAAATTTTATCATTAGATGTCCCATGTCACTGATGGGATTAGGCGATAGCGAAACAATAATTTTTGATCTTGCTTGTTTATTTTTAAAAAGCTTTATCGGGGATAATTGTATTTTCCCATCTCTATCTACAGTAGCCAAAGCATAATAAACGTAACGCGTAGTCGAAGAAATTTCATCATCAGTAAATGAATAATTTTTCTTTAACGAAGAATTCCCCGCCGCTGGTACTTTAGCAATTTCTTTAAAATTACTTCCATCCATGCTTTTGCGAATTGAAAAATAATTTGCATTTAACTCAGTTAAAGTAGTCCATGCAAGCTCAGCCTTGCCATTTTTATCTGAAACATTAAAACCGGAAAGAGTAACAGGTGTAACCGAGGTAGCTGTAAAGCTTCCTTGCATTAAAGTAGGATGAAAATCACATTGATAGGAATAAGAACCCGTAGCCGTCACTATATAGTCAAAAAAAGCTCCAGGTGTTGTCAGGTCCGCATCCCAGGAAGCAGCGCCTGCAGGCACGGAAAGGGATGATGTAGTATGAAAGCCACCGACCAATTTCCAATGAATTACATCCCCGACTTTTACATTGAGATTGGCGGGAGAAAATTGAAAATCCTGAACAGTAACGTTCCATACAGTGGCGTGAGTAGTTAAATAAAAGAAGCAAGATAAAAGGAGTAATATTTTTTTCACGATGAAAGATTTAAAAGAATAAATCGAGATCAGATCCCGTGATTTAAAATCGGATTTAAATACAGATTGGTTGCCTCAATTTATTTTTGACCATCATATAAGTCAATTAACAGCCACGCCAAAAACATAAATCTTTTAAATTTTTTTATTGAAAAAGCATCTTTAAAAAAAGCAGGTTAATAAACTGTGCACATAATTTTTAGAACAATTTATTTCACTTGTGTAATTTTAAGTTCCCCTAAATCAAACTACTGTTTATGAAAAGAAAACAATTAATAAAAACGTTGCTTTTTATTATAGGTCTTTACGTGTTTAGTTCGCACGTATTAATTGCACAGGTAACTACAGCAACCCTTAGTGGTATTGTAACAGACCCAAAAGGCGCTCCTCTTGAAGGCGCAACAGTCACTATTGAATATCCTGATGCCGGCATTAAACAATCTCTTGTTACAAAGTCCGATGGACGCTTTACCGTTCCTAACCTGAGAGTGGGCGGCCCTTATAAAGTGACCGTTGACCAGATAAGTCACCAGGAGGGATTTGCTGAAAATATTTTTCTTAACCTCGGTCAAAATAATTCTATTGAATTTGCATTGCATGAAAAATCACAGCAACTTGAAACGGTAACGATTACTTCGGGTTCATCCGTTTTTGATAATAAAAGGACAGGTGCATCCACTAATATTAGCAGTCGCCTCATAAAAAATTTACCAACTATTTCAAGATCGGCCGACGATTATTTGCGGTTGACCCCATCAGCTTCGGCAACTTTCAACGGTCTTTCATTTGCGGGGCGAAACGGGCAATACAATAATTTTTCTTTGGATGGTGCCGTCTTTAATAATCCATTCGGACTTGATGCCCCAACACCTGGAGGTCAAACAAGCGCACAGCCAATTTCGCTTGATGCCATAGATCAAATACAGGTAAACATTGCACCTTACGATGTAACGCAGGCGGGCTTTACCGGGGCAGGTGTTAATACGGTTACCAAGTCTGGAAGTAATACTTTTTACGGAACGGTATATGGCTTCTGGCGAAACCAGGCGCTTACCGGAAAAAAAGTAGAAAAAAATAAATTGGTAATTCCCGATCTGAGCCAGCTACAAGCAGGCTTTTCTTTGGGTGGCGCTATTGTAAAAAATAAGTTATTCTATTTTGTAAATTTTGAAACAGAGCAAAGAAAGGATGAGGCTTCCAGCTATGTTGCTCAAAACGCATCTAACGCAGGGAAGGGAAATGCCTCCCGGGTTTTAGAGAGCGACTTGCAAGTTGTAAGCAGCATTTTAAAAACCAGGTTCGGGTATGATACGGGACCATATCAGGGCTTCACTCTTAATCAAACAAATTATAAATGGCTTGCAAAAATTGACTGGAACATCAGTACAGTTCACAAACTTACTTTTACTTATAATGGGCTCGATGCGAGTAAGGATAAGCCGGCACACCCCAGCGCCATACAAAGACGCGGACCGGATTTTACTACATTACAATTTAGGAATTCAGGCTATGAAATTGTAAACAAGCTGCATTCCTTTAATGTTGAATTAAAATCCAATTTTGGAAATAATTATGCTAATAAATTACGGGTCGTTTATACAATTTTCAGAGATAACAGGAATCCGTTTTCCACGCCTTTCCCTGCACTAACTATTACAAAAAATGATGTGGCATACATCATTGCGGGCCACGAGCCTTTTTCTATTCATAATGTTTTAAACCAGGATGCGTTCCAGGCTACCGATAACTTTAATATATTTTTAAAAAATCATTCTCTTACAATTGGTGGCTCTTTTGAATCCTTTAAGTTCGCCAACTCTTTTAATCTTGTGGCTTATGGGCCGAGTACTTTTAACCAAATAGACATTCAAACTTTTAAAGATAGTGTGCCTGTTGGAGGTAATGTTGTGTTTGGTGCCTATCCTCTTGATGTAGATGTAAATACAGCAACGACAAGGGCGGCAGCAAATGCCTGGAGCCTTGCCAAACTTACTGTAGGCCAGATATCTGCCTATGTACAGGACGAATGGGCGGTGTTAAATAAATTCAGGCTCACCTATGGAATAAGAATGGATATACCTCAATATTTTAACGCAAGCTTTAGTGATCCGAATTTTAATAATGGCGTTTTTACCGGCACTTATACTACCGGTTCGCCAACCATTCAAAACAACGATAACCAGGTTCTGTTTGATGCCAATGGCAACCCGGTTAGTAATGGCGCAGGCAAGCAACTTGATAATGGCCGCTTTCCTACAAAGAAGCCTTTATTTTCACCAAGGGTTGGGTTTAATTATGATGTGAAGGGAGACAGGAGCCTGCAACTTCGCGGCGGTTCAGGATTGTTTACAGGCCGCTTCCCTTTTGTATGGCTTGGAAACCAGATTGCCAATCCTTATACGGGATTTTTTAATGCGACAGATAAAAATTTTAGGTGGCCGCAAGTATGGCGTTCTAATTTGGGCCTTGATTTTAAAATTCCTTATGGAACTATTTTTAGCCTGGATGGTTCTTATACAAAAGATGTAAAAGCAATGATGGTACGCAATTATAACCTTGGTACACCGACGGGTACTTTGAATAGCGGTACCGGCGATGACAGAAATGTTTACAAAGTAGCGGATAAAGGAACTGATGGCCAATTCGCAAATCAAACCTATGTTTTCACAAACACTAAAGTTGGCTATCAGTTAAATCTCACTTTCCAGGCGCAACAAAATTTTAAAAACGGATATTATTTAATGGCGGCATACAATTATCTGGTTGCAAAAGACGCAAGCTCTATCTCTGCTGAAATATCGAGCGATGCCTTCGACCGAAACCCAATATTGAATAATGCAAACGCAGCTATTTTATCTAATTCATTGTATGGGAATACCCATCGTATTATTGTAGCGGCTTCGAGAAAATTTGAATATGGAAAAGGAAAGTTTGCCACAACCGTTTCTACTTTTCATTCCTGGAACTCGGGAAACAGGTTTGCTTATGTGTATGGGGGTGATATAAATAATGATGGTACGCTAAGTAATGATTTATTGTATGTACCTACAGATGCTGAGATTGACAATATGAATTTCAGCCCCGGCTATAAAGATGTATTTGGAAATATTCAAAGCCCTGCTGCGCAAAAGCAGGCGTACAAAGGGTTTATCGCACAAGATGACTACCTGAGTGGATTACGCGGCCACTACACCGGAAAATATGATGGAGAAAATCCGTGGTACAACCAACTCGATTTGCGCATTTTACAAGACTTCAATTTTACGGTAAATAAAAAAGCGAATACTGTACAATTTAGCATTGACTTTGTAAACCTTGGAAATCTTTTCAATAGCAAATGGGGCGTCAGAAAATATGCAACTACGGCTGGTTATTTTCAGCCAATCTCTGTTTCTTATAACAACAACAATCCTGTTTATACATTTGATCCTTCTTTAAAATCAACATTTACCACCAGCCCGGATCTTCCATCAAGATGGCAAATGCAATTAGGATTGAGGTATATTTTTTAAGAGAATTTTTTACTGATAAAAAGGCTGGCTTACGGGCCAGCCTTTTTATTATATTCACTTGCTTGATGCTAATTATTATTCTGTTTACTTGCAATCGCGTTCGCTTACTTAATTAATTTTTTTTAAATGATTTTTATTGAAGTTTCAATAGAATGAAAATTATTTATCTCTTATACTAACATTGCGATACAATGATTCTGCATTCTTTACAAGCTGTACAAATTCTGCGCGGTATCCATTTACGTCATTTCCCGTAGCAGCTTTTGCCATCGCAATTATTTGTTCGTAAGAACTTTTTTGTTTAAAAGCAGATTCTCTTAACAACAACCCAAACTCTGCTACCGCCGCGGAAAATTTAAAATTGTCAGAAGCCTGTTGCCATGATTTGTTATCGCCCGCTACAGGGTAAGTGATTAGCTTGCTTATTTCATTTTCCGGTTGCTTATATCTCAATTTAATATTCATTACCTCAGCAGTTGTATTCGATCCTTCTTTGTTTAGCTGGTATTTTAAATGGTCAACCTTTCTTATAAATGTATCAGTAACGCCCGCCGGAATTATTTCATACAAAGCAGTCACCGTGTGCCCGGAACCCATGTCGCCCGCATCTTTTTTATCATCGTTAAAATCCTCGTCAGCCATTAAACGGTTTTCATAGCCAATCAATCTATAAGCGCTCACTAACGCGGGATTAAATTCAACCTGTAGTTTTACATCTTTTGCAATTGTAAAAAGTGTTCCTCCGAATTCGTTTACCAAAACTTTTTTTGCCTCATTCAAATTGTCTATATAATTGTGATTGCCATTTCCTTTATCAGCAAGTTGTTGCATCTTATTGTCTTTATAATTGCCCATACCGTAACCAAGCACTGAAAGAAAAATTCCACTTTGTCTTTCTTTTTCTATCAGTTCAACCAATTCATCATCACTGCTGGCGCCTACATTAAAATCTCCGTCTGTAGCAAGTACTATGCGATTATTACCATGTGACTTTATATTTTCTTGTGCTATTTTATATGCAAGCTTTATTCCTTCGCCACCCGCGGTAGAGCCACCAGCCTGTAATTCATCAATTGCTTCTTTTATTTTCATTTTATCAGCACCGCTGGTAGAAGGAAGAACCAAACCGGCATTGCCCGCATAAACAACAATTGCGACCCGGTCGTTCTCACGCAATTGATCGGTTAATAATTTCAGCGATTCCTGTACCAGCGGTAACTTATTTGGTTCTTCCATTGAGCCCGAAACGTCAACGAGAAAAACAAGATTGGAAGGCGGAAGATTATCAGTTGGAATTTTTTTCCCCTGCAAACCTATTTGCACCAGGCGATGTTTTTCGCTCCATGGACAGTTTGCCATTTCTGTATAAACAGCAAAGGGATCTTCATTAACCGGAGGCGCATAATTGTAATCAAAATAATTGATCATTTCTTCAATTCTTACTGCGCCCTTTGGAGGTAATGAACCACCTTCTATAAACCTGCGAACATTGCTGTAAGAAGCCCTGTCCACATCAATTGAAAAAGTAGATAGCGGCTTCTCCTGAACTGTAAGAAAATTATTTTCTACAATATGATCGTAATCTTCGGTATTGAACGGCGCTGCTTGTGAGAGGGATTTATTTTGTACTTCGGGAATTTCAAAAGCTTTATCCTCAGATTCAGCAGTTCCCAATGTAGGTGGTGGAGGAATACTCAAATCTTTTTGAGTTAAAGTAAGATCCTGAACTGCTCTTTGGTTTGTAGATTTAGTAGAGCCGTGGTTACAGGCAATAAGGATTAGAGTCATGGCAAATAATGCCATGAAATAATTAAAATATTTCATGTTAATTGATTTTGATTGTTATGAAAGAGATGCGAAAAAAGATTATTTACATAATGCAATCATTTGTTTTTTGCAAAAGGATAAGTTTTGATTTGATGAAAAATATTCCTGAAGGAATAATTGTTACAGGCTCTGCAGAGCAATAACAGTGATAGTTTTGCTTCATGGTAAATTGATTAGTTTGTGAGGAATAATGGCAGGCGTGCAAAAATTAATTACAACAAATGCTTTTTGTAACCAACCTGATGAGTTGAAAGAAAGCCAAACAAAAAGTAAAGTTTAAGTCAGCAGGTTATGTTACTCGGCTCTTTTCAGTAAATTACAGAAATAGATTGCAAAAAATTTTTATAAAAATCCGATGTGGCCTGTAAAGATTTATATTCTTCTTTTATTCTTACTACCGGTTACGGCTATGTGCCAAACAGTTGTTTCTATAAATATAAACGGAGGTATTAATCCTTCCTCTGCAGAGTTCATCCACAAAAGCATCCAGGAAGCTGAGCGTAAAAATGCCGAGTGCCTGCTCATTCATTTGAACACTCCGGGAGGATTGGTAAATTCTACAAGGGGAATTGTTACGGACATTTTGCAATCGCAGGTGCCGGTGGTGGTGTATATTTCTCCTACTGGTGCGCACGGAGGTTCCGCGGGTGTGTTTATTACTTTGGCTGCTAACATTGCTGCTATGGCACCTGAGACAAACATTGGTGCAGCGCATCCCGTGTCTATGCAGGGTGGTATGGACTCTACCATGAATGAAAAAGTGATGAATGATGCCGCGGCATTTATAAAAACTATTGCACTAAAAAGAAACCGCAATGTAGAGTGGGCTGAAGATGCTGTACGAAATAGTGTAGCCCTGACCGAGAGAGAAGCATTGGAAAAAAATGTAATTGACCTGACTGCTCTTAACGACCAGGTACTGCTCAATCAAATTGATGGCAAACAAGTTGAACTAAACAGCGGATTCAAAATTATTCATACAAAAAATGCGCATATAGAAAAAATGGAAATGGGTTTCTTTCAAAAAATTCTTGACCGCATCAGTGATCCCAATGTTGCTTACATCCTTATGATGCTTGGCTTCTATGGAATCATGTTTGAGCTGTTTAACCCCGGCGCCATATTGCCAGGCATCGCCGGAGTAATATTTTTAGTTTTTGCTTTTTACGCCATGAATACAATGCCGGTGAATTATGCAGGAATGGGTTTAATTATTTTTGGAATCATTCTTTTTATTTTGGAGATAAAAGTTATCAGCCATGGCATGCTCACTGTTGGAGGAATCGCCTCTGTTCTCCTCGGTTCCCTGATCTTATTCAGAAGCAGCTCTACAGAAAATTTTGTGACGATCTCACGGGCGCTGGTGTTTGGTGTAACTGCAGTCACTGCATTGTTCTTTTTGTTTGTAGTGGGAATGGGATTAAAAGCGCAACGCTTAAAGCCGGCAAGCGGTATTGAAAGTTTAATCGGTAAATTTGGTCAAACTATGGAAGCTCTTCATCCATTCGGAAGAGTGAAAATAAATGGCGAGATATGGAAAGCCGAATCATTATCGGGAGAGATCACAGAGAATGAAAAAGTTATTGTAAAAGAGATAAAAAATCTTACATTATTCGTTGAGCAGGTTTAGCTTCCTGCAGGTCTTTCTTCATTATTTATTTTAAAAAAAAAACTTAAGAATGCAACAGTTACCATTTACGCTTATCATTGTCATTGTCTTTATTTTATATATTCTGGCAAGTGCCATTCGCATTCTTCGTGAATATGAAAGAGGCGTGATCTTTCGCCTTGGGCGGGTATTGGGCGGAGGTATCAAAGGGCCGGGCCTTATTTTGCTTATTCCTATAATTGATAAGATGGTGAAGGTGAGCTTACGGACAGTAGTAATGGACGTGCCTCCGCAAGATGTAATTACCTCTGACAACGTATCTATAAAAGTAAATGCTGTAATTTATTTTCGAGTAATAGATCCTCAATTGGCAATTATAGAAATCGAAAATTATTTAGTAGGTACTTCACAATTATCACAAACCACATTGCGAAGCGTATTAGGCCAATCAGAACTTGATGATCTTTTATCTCAAAGAGAAAAAATTAATATTCGTTTGCAACAGATCATTGACCAGCAAACAGAACCTTGGGGTGTAAAAGTTACCCATGTGGAAGTAAAACAAATTGACCTTCCGCAGGAAATGCAGCGTGCTATGGCCAAGCAGGCCGAGGCGGAAAGAGAACGCAGGGCAAAAGTGATTTCTGCCGAAGGTGAATTCCAGGCTTCACAACGCCTGAGTGATGCAGCTAAAATATTAAGCGAACAACCAAGTGCACTTACATTGAGGTATCTTCAAACGCTACGTGAAATTGCTACAGAAAATAATTCTACCACCATCTTCCCAGTACCAATAGATATACTTAAGCCATTTATGAAAATGAATGAAGACGAACAAAAACGAAAAGAAAGTTAAATAAACAGCCTTCGTTAGCGTCTTCCATTTTAATGGTATATAATCCCCACCTAGCCTGTCGGCAATAGCAATAAAAAATCCATTGTTATTTTTGCAGGAATTATTTATTCAATTATTTGAATTAAGGGCCAGGATTTTCTTCAGGATATTTTAATTTTTACAAGAGAATATGGATTGAAGGAAGATAAATAAAAGTCACTGGCCTCAACATTTTAATGCAGAACTATGAATTTTTGGAACACGGTTTATTTTGGCAACCCTTTAAAAGATTGGGCTATTGCATTGGGTATAGTGGTTGTGGCATTTAGCCTGATTAAGATCTTAAGATTGCCGGTATTAAGGCGATTTAAAAAGTGGTCAGAGAAAACAACCAACTCCTTTGATGATTTTATTGTACTTGCAATAGAAAAGTGCGTAATCCCCTTTTTATATTTTGTGGCGATTTACGGGGCATCGCATTACCTCACCTTTAGCACCCGCATTAACCGGGTAATAGAAGTTGCCTTATTATTTATCATTACCTTTTACATTTTACGGCTGCTTTCCTCGGCAGTGCAATATTCAATATTTACATTTTTAGGCCGCCAGGAAAATAGTGAAACCAAGCAAAAGCAAGCCCGTGGACTTATACTAATTTTTAAGGCGCTCATCTGGATAGTTGGAATCGTTTTCCTGATGAATAATCTTGGTTATAATGTAACTACTATAATCACCGGCCTTGGTATAGGTGGTATAGCGGTTGCGTTAGCTGCGCAGACGATACTTGGCGACCTGTTTAGTTATTTCGTTATTTTCTTTGACCGTCCTTTTGAAATAGGAGATTTTCTTAAGGTAGATGACAAGTTAGGAAGTGTGGAATACATCGGTATTAAAACTACCAGGATTCGTGCGATCAGCGGGGAGCAATTAATATTTTCCAATAAAGATCTTACTGATTCGCGTGTGCACAACTTCAAGCGCATGGAAAGGCGAAGAGTTGTATTTAGTATAGGAGTTTTATACCAGACAACGGCTGATCAACTGAGAAAAATACCAGAGATAATAAAGGGAATTATAGAAAACATCGAGGGCGCCACTTTCGATAGAAGCCACTTTTCAGAATTTGGCGATTTCAGTCTTAATTTCGAAAGCGTTTACTACATAGCTGGCCCGGATTTTACGGAGTATATGAACAGGCAGCAAAATATTTACCTGCAAATTTTTGAAGCCTTTGAGAAAGAAAATATTGAATTTGCTTTCCCTACACAAACATTGTTTGCCGGCAATTCGTTTGTGAAAGCGAAAGAAGGGAAAAGTGAAGTGACACCGAAAGAAGAAGTATAAACTCAGTTGCTTAATATCCGGCAAAACTTCATCCATTCCATTCACCGGCGCCCTGGCGGATAACTATCCAGTCGTCAGTGGTGCAATCAATGACGGTGGAAGGCACTACGGATCCCGGCCCGCCATCAATAACAAAATCAACCAGGTTGCCGAATTTCTCATAGATTATTTCAGGGTCCGTAAATTCTTCTACCATCTCCCCGGGGAGGGAAGCGCTTAGTATTGGATTTCCCAGTGTTTCCAAAATTTCACTGCAGATAATATTGTCTGGTATGCGTAAACCGATGGTATCTTTTTTACTTTTAAGTATTTTAGGAACCTGTTTGCTTGCAGGCAATATAAAAGTGTACGGTCCTGGCAGATAATTCTTCAACACCCGGTAAAGGGGGGTATCAATGCTTTTAGTGTAGTCACTCAGGTGGCTCAGGTCGCGGCATATAAAAGAAAGCTGTGCTTTTTTGGGATCTACATTTTTGATTTGGCAAATACGTTCAACGGCTTTTTGCTGAAAAATATCGCAACCAAGCCCATAAATCGTATCAGTTGGATAAATAACTACGCCCCCGTCTTTCAGGCATTCAGCCACCTGGCTTAATAAGCGTTGTTGGGGATTTTTTGGATGAATAGTTAAAAGCATTTTGCAAAGTTAATTCGTTTATTATTTTTTAATGTGGTATCAGCTCGTGTCACTTCATATCCGACGGGAATATTCTGTTTTTATCTTTTACATTTGCACCATTTGTTATAAACTAAACCAGGAAAAAATATTATGGCTATTATCTCAGTTGGCACCATGGCATTTGATGCAATAGAAACACCTTTTGGAAAGATTGATAAAATAGTGGGTGGTTCTGCAACTTATGTTGCTTATGCTGCCAGCCATCTCACAAAGCCGGTTCAACAAATTTCAATAGTCGGCAACGATTTTCCTGAAGAGGAAATGGCAGAACTTAAAAGCCGAGGCGTCGAAGTTTCCGGCGTGGAAATAGTCCCTGATAAAAAATCTTTTTTCTGGAGTGGGAAGTATCATTTGGATATGAATACCCGTGACACATTAATTACTGATTTAAATGTGTTGGCAGATTTTGATCCCAAGGTGCCTGCCGAATACCAGGGAGCGGATTTTCTTATGCTCGGAAACCTAATGCCGGCGCTGCAAATAAGTGTGATAAAGCAATTGACAAAGCGGCCAAAGCTTATAGTACTTGATACCATGAATTTCTGGATGGAAAGTGCAATGGATGATTTGAAAACAGCACTTACTATGATTGATGTTCTTATGATAAATGATAGCGAGGCAAGGCAATTAAGTGGAGAGCATTCAATAGTAAAAGCTGCAAAAAAAGTATTGGATATGGGGCCTAAGTTTTTAATTATTAAAAAAGGTGAGCATGGAGCATTGTTGTTTCATGAGAATCATGTTTTTTTCGCACCTGCGTTACCGTTAGAAGATGTATTCGATCCGACCGGTGCAGGGGACGCCTTTGCAGGAGGTTTTATAGGTCATATTGACAGAACAAAAAATATAAGTTTTGAGAATATGAAAACGGCCATCATCGTTGGTTCAACCATGGCCAGCTTCTGTGTGGAAAAATTCGGCCCCGAACGTTTAAAAGAAATTACCAAAAAGGACATTGATATCCGCCTCCAGGAATTTGTGCAATTGGTCAATTTTGATATTGATGTTGTTTAATATCCTGCTCTTCCTTCAAATCACTTTATAAAAATTCTGAGATTTTGTTAGATCTGATCGTATTGTATTTTTTAACACGCGAAATAGGCAAGCTTGCGTTTAAAAAAGGATTAAAACCCCTGACATGGAAAATTTATAATGTGGTTGGTTGGCTTTTAGCAGAGTTGGTGGGTATCATCATTGGAGCTTCAATTTTTGGTTTGGATAATTTTGTTTCTGTTCAGCTCGTAGCTTTCGCCTTTGCTATCACCAGCTATTTCATCATTAAAGCGCAATTAAATAAATTGCCTGACCAGGATTTAGATGATGACATAGACAGGATTGGAAGGAATTAAATAAAATGCCTGGGAAAGAATTTATCGAACGTTTGGCAATTCTTTAATTCAAAAATTCCAGTAATAACATCAATATCTTCTCGCCAGCACAATTGAATTTTTAAATTGCTTTTTCTTACCTGCCGTATTAAAAATCTCAGTGTAGATAATATAAATTCCCTGTGGAAGTTGCCTGTTCTTATCATCCAATCCATCCCAGCGATAATAGCCCTTTATGCCACTTAATGAATTTCGCTGCAGGTACCGAACAGGCCGGCCAGATGCATCAAATATGGTTATATTAGATACAAAGCCAGTGGATGGGAAATTATAACTAATTGTTGCAAAATCATCTGTGCCGTCGTTGTCCGGGGAAAAAACTTCCGGAGTGACAATTATTGTTCCTTGCACTTCTTCGTTTAACCTGTACTGTGAGTTTTTATATGCAGGCGTTCCATAACCCGAAGAAGTTGATGCTGAGTGAAAATTACTTTGAACAGATTGTCCGTCATAATCTATGCGCTCCAATGAAACTCCCTCGGTATTTGTAACGAGTGGGAAATGCCATTTGTCAGAATATTTTACTTCATCTACTATACTTCCCTGGCTATTTAAAATAATTACATCTCCTTTATCATCAGAAAATGAAGGCATACTGGTAACGGTAATGAAGGCGTCAGGATTAAGTGTAATGTATTGGTTTTTTACAGCCGCTTTATCTGAAGTAAGCACAATAAAATCTTTAGGAAATAATAAGACACTTTCTTTTACTACCTGTTGAATACTGCTAATCGCATTGGCCGTGTTGCGGTTCGCGATGTATAAATGGCTCAGGTCAATTATCTTCTGAGAACGATTATATAATTCAACATAATCTACACCTTCCGGTCTTGGATTAAATAATATCTCATTGATTACGATATCCATGGAGTCCGCTTCCTGTGGAAGGCCAAATCTTGCACTATTTGCTGAGCCAATTTTATTCCCTTTGCAATCTGTAATATTTGACGTAGTTACAGTATAAACTGTCCCGGCAGTTATGGGTGTATTGAGCGTGATATTTACCTTATCAAAAAGCGGTGAAATGCTTGTAATTCCCGTTGAAGAGAGACCATTATCAAATGTATAATTGCTAAGCGCTATTGCGTTGAGGCTATCTAACGGTTCATCATACACTAAAGTAATAGACGTACTGCTTGCAGCAAAAGCACGTAAGAGTTTTGGCGCTGACGCATCAGTATTAACACCATTAATTGAATTCATTTTACCCGGAGTGCCACCTGTTACATCTGTACTTGCCTTCCAATTGCTGATTCCGCTACAGGCGTTTTTAGTGTCTATCATTTCCAGCGTCCAGCCACCATCTTTTTTTAATTCGTTTTGGTACCAAGCTGAGGAATATTGAACAGCGTGTATTGTTTTACCAATGTTGGAAGTTAAGGAGAGAAGGTCTGCATCATTATCAAGAGAAGGGAAACTTGTTACACTAATTGTTTTCCCATAAGATGAAAGCGCCGCGACGGCAGAACCGGTGCATACAATAACGAAGCTATCAGGTTGCAAAACAAAGTTAGGCATCGTGCCTGTTTGACCTGTTAAATCTGCTAACCGCCATCCTTGTAAATTGATCGCGAAACCAGATGTATTTCTCAACTCAATCCATTCATTGTTGGGTAATCCAACCTGTGGCGTTGGGTCTGCCATTATCTCATCAATCACAATGTCGTATTGCTGAGGAGTATAAAAGCTAAAATTTGCCGAACCGTTATTTATAGAATTACCTGATAAATCTTTTACGCCGTTTACTGATAGGGTGTATAAGGTTGCGTTAGCAAAATTTGTTGCAAAAGTAAGATGGATGAGCGCGGGGTTTGACACGTCAATGGTAGCGCTCAGAGGTGTTCCAAGATTATTATTGGCTGAGTAATTCGATATTGTCTGGCTGCTGCTAATTTCTACAGGCTCACTAAAAAGCAGATCAACAGCCGTGGGAGAAATGGGCGTAGCCGATATAATAACCGGGGGAGTAATATCAGGCGTGTAGGATTTTATTTGAATGTCATCAAAAAAATGCTTTTGAAAAAAAGAGGCAGTGCTTTGTTTTATTAAAAATCCAAAAAACGAGGTTGATGCATATGTAGCATCTGCTGCCGCTCCCTCTGCTGTATAGCTTGTTCCTGTACCACTTAGGTCCCGGCTTAATATCCATTGATTGCTTGCGTCACGCACGACTTGTATGTTCATCACATTGTTGCTTTTATTCAATATGCCATCAGCACCATCTATAATTTTTGTGATAGCTCCTCCATTGTCCTTTCGGTAAAGGCTTATCTCATCATCGGTATTTCCTATGCGTACAAAATATCCTGTAGTTGTACTTAACGTTAAGTCGCTTGCGGATGCGATTAAGTACACATCAATATAATTTGCCGAAGAAGGATTGAATGCTATTTGCACATAAAAATTCCACTCAGCATTATTAGCGAGGCTGTTTGCTGTGCTTATATAATAAGTGCTTGATGCCAAAGTATTGTTACTCTGCAATTGAAAGGAACCGTTTACTAAAAAATCCTGTGCCCCTCCAATCCATGCCGGATTGTTTGTAAAATCACCATCTGTAAAATCTTCGGAGAGTTGAGCATTCGCAGATGCCAGGTGAAATAATAAGAAGAGAAAACAGGATAGCAATTTTGTAGTCATAAATAGTAGCTTGGCTTTTAAAGATAATTACTTTATCTCTTTGCTGTATTTTTGCAAACACTTAAATAAAAATATAAATGAAAATTGCTGTAGTTGGTGTTACTGGTTTGGTAGGAAGTAAAATGTTGCAAATATTAGAAGAAAGAAATTTTCCGGTTACCGATCTTATACCGGTAGCTTCTGAAAAATCTATTGGAAAGGAGATTACTTTTAAAAATAAAACATATAAAGTCGTTTCGGCCGATGATGCGATTGCGGCAAAGCCAGTACTGGCGTTATTTTCGGCAGGTGGAAGTACATCACTTTCTTTAGCTCCTAAGTTTGCTGAAGCAGGCATTACAGTTATTGATAATTCATCGGCGTGGCGCATGGATCCATCTAAAAAATTAGTTGTGCCGGAAGTAAACGCTGACGCCCTGGTAAAAGAAGATAAAATAATTGCCAACCCTAATTGTTCTACCATACAGATGGTGCTTGTGTTAAGCCCTCTTCATAAAAAATATAAAATAAAAAGAGTGGTAGTTTCTACTTACCAAAGTGTGACAGGCACAGGTGTAAAGGCTGTGCAGCAGATGGATAATGAGCGAAAAAATATTGAAGGTGAAATGGCTTATAAATATACCATTGATAAGAATGCTATTCCACAGATAGATGTATTTACAGACAATGGCTACACTAAAGAAGAGATGAAAATGGTGAATGAAACCAGGAAGATAATGCGTGCCGAAAATATTCAACTAACGGCTACGTGTGTACGTATTCCGGTGATGGGTGGCCACAGCGAGAGTGTAAACATTGAGTTTGAAAATGACTTTGATCTGGATGAAGTAAAAGAATTATTATCAAACACGCCGGGCGTTGTACTACAGGATGACATTGATAATTTCGTGTATCCTATGCCGTTAACCGCTCACGAAAAAGATGAAACTTTTGTTGGCAGGCTACGCCGCGATGAATCTCAGCCGAAGACGCTTAATTGCTGGATAGTGAGCGATAACCTTAGAAAAGGTGCAGCTACAAACGCTGTTCAGATAGCTGAATATTTAATAAGGGAAAAGTTGATAGGTTAATTTTGTTAGTCATGCATTGCTTATTGCTAATAAATTTTATCGTCCTTTTACATGTAAGCTTCAATGGATACACCCTGCGATATAAAAAAGAAACTTTTAAGTGAAGGCTTCGCAATTATTGATAATATTTTTACCACAGAAGAAATTAACTCAATACTTCAAACTATTTCCCAGGTTGATATTACCAAACCAACATTTAGAAAGACTAACGACTTGTTTGCGATCAGACAATTTCTAAAAGAAGTACCGCAGAGTTTCAAGTTAATTTTTAATGCACGGCTCAACACAATTATTAGCAATTTTTTTGGTGACGATTACTTTGTAACAAAGTCAATCTATTTTGACAAACCAGAACAATCAAATTGGTTTGTTTCTTATCATCAAGACTTAACTATTTCAGTCGACAAGAAACTTGATATTAAAGGTTTCTGTCGATGGACAGTAAAACAAAATCAATTTGCCGTTCAGCCACCGCTCGACATTTTAGAAAATAACTTTACTATTCGTATTCATCTTGACGACACTGATGAAGAAAATGGAGCATTAAAAGTAATTCCGAAGTCACATTTAAAAGGCGTTTACAGAACTGAAACAATCGACTGGGCAAAAGAGACAGAAACTTTTTGCAACGTTAGAAAAGGTGGTATTATGTTTATGAAACCCTTGCTTCTTCATGCTTCAAACAGGACAACAAACAATAATAAAAGACGTGTGATTCATCTTGAGTTTAGTAATCGCCCATTGGTTGACACATTGCAATGGGTGGAGAAAAAAAGCTTGCATGTGATATAGGTATTACCGAAATGCAGGATGAAGTAAATTATTTTTCAACTCTTTTTCAATTTAGCCATTGCAAGCCCTTTCCGATAAAATACGCTAATACAATTTAGTCAACGCAACTTTTAACTTCTCCAACATCTCAGAAATTTCTTCTTTTTTACAGGTCCCGACACTAAGCCTGTACCAGTTTGAAGTGTTCGATGCGCCAAAAATGGAAAAGGGAACAACAGCTAATTTTGCTTCATTCAAAATATAAGAAGTTACATCTGATTGTGTAGTAAGTTTAGTGTTTTCGATTGTTTTTTTACCCGCCAAATCTATTTGTATGGTAAGATAAATAGCAGCCTGTGGTGCACACGCATCCACCGGAAATCCTTCCGATTTTAACCGTTGAAATCCCTCGTAAATTAATTGCAGCCTTTCTTCAAGTTCCTTTTTGAAATGAATAAAATAATGATCAATTGCCGTGGATTGCAATAAAAATTTAGCGGTAGCATGCTGTTCTGCCATTGGGCTCCACGCGCCTACATGGCTGTTGATAGCACGCATTTTAGCAAGTACATGTTGCGGCCCAAGCGCCCAGCCTACACGGACACCCGTTGCTGCAAAGGCTTTGCTGATTCCATCAATAAAAACAGTATAGTCTTTCATTTCCGGCCTTAAGCTTACAGGATTATAATGTTTTGAATCGCCATAAGTAAGTGTCCAGTACATCTGATCGTACATTACATAAAGCTTTTTTTCTTCACCTGTTCTTCGCATATTTTCCTCAAGCACGAGGTCGCAGATAGCTTCGAGTTCTTCCTTTTTAAAAATAGTTCCCGTTGGGTTTAGCGGCGAGCATAGTGCAATGAGAACAGCATCCTTAATATACGGCTTTATGTCGGCAGCCGTGGGCATAAAATTGGTTTCGGCAGTAGTTTCAATTACCTGGTGATTGCCTTCAGTAAAATGAACATAATGGTTATTATTCCAACTGGGCACAGAGTAAATTACTTTATCATCTTTATCAACTATCGCCCTGTATAATGCATAGATTAATGGGCGCCCGCCGGCTGCTACCAATATTTCATTTGTTGCAAACTCCAGTCCTTCTCTTTCTTTTATAAATAAACTGATAGATTCGCGCAGCGCAAGAATACCTTCTGCGGGAGGGTAAGTTGTATTTCCTTTTTTATAAGATTCAATTATTTCCTGTTCAAGTTTTTCCGGGATGGGAAAAATGGATGAATCAAAATCGCCGATGGTATAATTATATATTTTATCACCGCTTTTAATCTTTTCTTTTATATCGGCCCCAAGCCTTACAATCTCGCTTCCAATAAGCGTTTCAGCGAGTTGGCTTAGTTTTCCAAAAGTCTTTTTAATAGAGTCAGGCACGTTCAATTGTTTTGAATAAAAATACTTATAAATTTTTTAAGAAATCTTCAATTCCGGCCACTATTCGCCTGGCGACTAACTTTTGAAACTTCGGATTAAGAATTTTCTTTTCATCATCTTTATTACTTAAAAAAGCAACTTCCACGAGGCAATTTGGATACTCTGTTGGACCGCTGAGGGAGAAATTAAAGCTTCCTATGTTGCCAAATTCGGTCAGGCCTGTTTGCAATAGCATACTATGCAGAATGGCAAGGCTCAAAGGCCGAAAACCAATATAGCGATAGTACGTACTTACTCCATTTATCGTATCTCTTGAAGAAGAATTCAGGTGGATGCTTATGAGCAGATCAGGGCTTTGTTGTTGAAGAAAAAGAAGTCTTTCGGGCATGCTAAGGGTTGTATCAGTGACGCGGGTCATAACTACTTTCGCTTTTTTTGCCAGCAAGGCTTTCTCCAGTTCTTTAGCAATGAGCAGTGTGTAGTATTTTTCTTTTACCGCGGTGTCAACACCGGGGGTACCTATATTTGTGCCTCCATGCCCGGCATCTATTGCAATTAATAAATTGGAGATGTTAAGTGTTTTTGGTTGTCGTTTAACCCTTATAGTTAGTTGATTTAAATCATTATAAAAAATATGATAACCCCAGTGTTGCTGATGCCTTAATTCTATATAAACCCGCATCACGTCATTTTCTGTTTGCTCGTACCAGGCATTTTTAATTTCTTTTACAGAACTGAGCTGGGTGATCCAGTTTGTATTGCTGGTAGCACCAAATACGTCAATAGCAATCCGGGATGGATGAATTTCCATCATACTTGTATATGGAAGCTTTTCATCAAGTTGAATGGTTACATAATCAAAAAGTGAATCTCCATAAACATTCCAGCTATCCGTGAGATGCGCACTCGTAGTGGCATTCGGAGCCTTTATAACTTTTTGCTTTTCTATATAGGCGGCGTGCAATTCTGAAAGCTGTACTTTGTAATCAGCCTTAAAACTGTCAACTACTTTTAGCAATATATTGCTATCAAGAAAAGTCATTTTTGCTCCGCCAAGCCTGTCCTCGCCCAGTCCATATTTTAAAAATGGAAGTGAATCATTAGTTTTTACAAAGAAAAATCCCGGAGTTTTGTTTTGGGAAAATGTAGTTGAGAAACAAAAAATCAGGATAAAAAATAAGGCCTTTTTCATCGGTTGAAGATAATGAAAAAGGCCAGATGGTTTAGTTTGATATAGTGCGGAATAAGGTTAAGCTTATAAAGAATACTTTCCGTCACTGATAAATTTATCCGCAATTAACCTGCGTGCGTCTTTGCTGTTGAAAGGTTCTGATTTTGTAAATCGCTTCAGTCCAAGCAACATCATCTTTTGTTCGTCACCTTCGGCAAAGGCGTTGATTGCTTCTTTACCATATTTTGCAGCTTTATCCATGGCATCATTAAGGTAGCATTTCATCATGGCTATTTGAACTTTTGCATTTTCTTCTCCTACTTTATCTGCTAATTTAATTACACGTAATAATGTACTTTCAGAAACAAAAGTCTCAATTGCCATATCGGCTATATTCATAATTATTTCCTGTTCCTGCTGTAAACCTGCTTTTAACTTTTGCGAAGCAGCTCCGGCAACCATCAATATGCATTTTTTTAAATTGCTGACAACCTTTAACTCTTTTGCAAAAGTGCCGGTCTCTTCATTTCCAGAGTCAGGAATACTCATAAGCTCTTTTTGAACATTCATCGCCGGGCCCATTAAATCAAGCCTTCCCTTGAAAGCCCTTTTAAGCATCATGTCTACAGTAAGAAGGCGATTGATTTCGTTGGTCCCTTCATAAATTCGATTGATCCTGCTATCGCGGTATGCTTTACTAACAAGATACTCATCGCTGTAGCCATTGCCACCGTGAATTTGTACGCCTTCATCCACGACAAAATCAAGCACTTCGCTTCCATGCACTTTCAATATGGCGCATTCAATGGCATACTCTTCAGCTGCTCCGAGCATTGCCTCGCTAAATGATTTACCCGAAGCTAATAATTCGGCCCCTTTTTCATCAATCCATTTAGCTGTTCGATACAAGGCGCTTTCATCGGCGTATATTTTTATAGCCATCTCTCCTATTTTATGTTTTATCGCACCAAAATTTGATATAGCAGTTTTGAATTGTTCGCGGGTGTTGGCATATTCTATGGAATCGCTTAGGTTTAGTTTTGCTCCACCTATTGCCGCGGATCCAAGTTTAAGCCTTCCTATATTTAAAATATTGAAAGCGATAATATGGCCTTTGCCAATTTCACCCAAAACATTTTCAACTGGCACCTTGCAATCCTGGAAATATAATTGAACAGTTGAAGAACCTTTGATACCCATTTTATGTTCTTCCGGGCCAACAGTAAATCCTTCGAAGCCCCGCTCAATGATGAAAGCGGTAAACTTATCGCCATCAATTTTTGCAAACACAGTATATACATCAGCGAAGCCGCCGTTGGTAATCCAGCACTTCTGGCCAGTAAGCAAATAATTTTTCCCATCTTCTGAAAGCACTGCTGTTGTTTTTGCCCCGAGAGCATCACTACCACTACCCGGCTCCGTTAGTCCATAAGAACCTTTCCATTCTCCGGAAGCGAGTTTGGGTATGTATTTTTTCTTTTGCTCTTCAGTGCCAAAATAAAGAATAGGTAATGTGCCAATGCCTGCATGTGCGCTCATCGCTACACTAAATGAAAAACCGCCGCCAAGGCCTTCACTCACCAATGTAGAAGTGACAAAATCTTTACCCAATCCTCCTAAATCTTCAGGTACCGACGCGCCCAAAAGCCCCTGTTCACCAGCCTTCTCCATCAGCGCAGGCATTAGTCCGGGTTCCATTTTATCTATTCTTTCTATCACAGGTATAACCTCAGTTTTCAAAAACTGCAGGCACATGTCACGAACCATTATTTGCTCCTCCGTATAGTCTTCCGGTGTAAATGTATCAAAAGCATTACTTTCTTTAATAAGCCATTCGCCTCCTTTTAAAAGAGAGCCTGATGTAATAGTGTTCATGATTTTAATTTTATAATTGATGAGCTTTGTTTTGCCTCGCTTTGTAAATTTATTACCGGTGGTGCCGAAAGATTATCATAAACCTGTTGCAAAACTTCTTTTGCAATTTCTATTTGCCCGTTTGAAACGCCCGCCAATGCTTCATTCAATGTTTGATTTGCAATCTCCATTGATTTTTCCTGCAGGTTCATCGCTTCTTTAGTGAGATAAATAAGATTAATACGCCTGTCATTTTTTGCGGCTACACGTTTTACAAGTTTTAATTTTTCAAGGTTGTCAACCAGCCGAGTAATGCTTGGCTTATCCCGAAATGTGGCATCGCATAGCTGCTGCTGGCTCTGGCCTTCTTCTTTCCATAAGTGATATAATACACTCCACTGCTCTATGGTTATATCTATCGAAGCCTGTTTAAAATTTTTCTGCAAGCGCCGGGCAATGGCTGTAGAAGCTTTACCCGTGATAAAGCTGTATAGTTCTCCTTTTTTAAATTGGTTGTTTGACATATAGTTGTTTATGCAACTACACAAAGTTAGTAATTCATTTGATTTCTAAAAATTTATTTTTGCCGTGCAATTTTTTATTTGCTATCAATTATTTGCATGGCTTTTTATTTTATTTCTTTCTTTATACTTTTCCTGTACATGGCAATTATTATCTATTACAGGCAAAGCTGGTGCGAAATAAAAAATTATAAGATTGACCATACACAGCAAGAGTCAAAGATTTTTATAAGCATTATTATTGCGGCGCGAAATGAAGAAAAAGCGATAGGAAATTGCCTGTTATCAATTAAAGGCCAAATATATCCGGCCGGGGCATTTGAAATAATATTGGTAGATGATCACTCAGTGGATGCAACTATCGCTATTGCGCAATCACTTAAAATAGGAAATTTAAAAATTATACACCTAACGGATATAACTGGAGAAAGCAAAATAAATTCTTATAAAAAGAAAGCAATTGAAAGTGCAATTGATATGGCGAAGGGTGATCTGATAATAACAACCGATGCAGATTGCATAGTGCCACCTAAATGGCTGGAAACTTATGCGACATTTTATATGCAAAAGAAGCCGGTATTTATTGCAGCACCTGTTACATATACTGATCATTTTCCTGCTGATTCTTTCTTTGTCAAATCGCTAAAGATTTTTCAAACATTGGACTTTATGACCTTACAGGGTATTACAGGAGCTTCTGTTTCTAAACGCTTTCATAATATGTGCAATGGCGCTAACCTTGCCTATACGAAAAAAGTTTTTCAGGGAGTAAATGGATTTGATGGCATTGATAATATTGCGAGTGGGGACGATATACTGCTTATGGATAAAATCCAAAAAGTTTACCCGGAAAAAATCGAATTTTTAAAATCGAAAGATGTGATTGTAGAAACACGGCCTGCGGCAACTTTCAAAGAGTTTATGAACCAACGCATTCGCTGGGCCAGCAAAGCGGATAAATATACAGATCGGAAAATTACGTTCGTGCTCTTATTGGTTTATATATTTAATGCCTGGATATTTATTACGGCCGTAGCTTCTTTTTTTTCAAATAGCTCTTTTTATCTCTTGTTGTTCATGCTTTTATTAAAAACATTAGTTGAGTTATTTTTTCTTTACCCGGTAGCAAAATTTTTCAATAAGCAAAAATTACTTTGGTGGTTTATTCCGGCACAACCATTTCACATAATTTATACCATCGTTGCAGGATGGTTGGGTAAGTTTGGATCTTACACGTGGAAAGGAAGAGTTGTAAAGTAGTTATGATAGATTAACATTTTGAGCAAAGTTGATGACATGAATGAATCTTTTTCTTTTACACAAAATGCCTGGAGACGCCTTAAAAAGAATAAAGGTGCCATGGCAGGACTCTGTATTATTTTCTTGTCTATTCTCATTGCGATTTTCGCTTACCTTATAGCAACAGATCCTACGCCGAATGCTGACAGGCAAATGGTGGAAATACAAGCCAGGAAGCCAGGGTTTACACAACAATTTCTTGTGAAAAAAAAAGATAAAAAGATTGAGTCTGCCGGGTTTTTTAAATACTTGTTATTTGGTAAAGAAGATAAATATTTATACATCCCTATAAATAATTACACCGAGAAAGGGGATTCTGTTACAGTTGAAAAATATATTGACGAGGGCGTGTCTGAGCGGCAAACTTTTTCAAAAAATTCGCTTCCGGAAACAAGCTTTATTGCATCAAAAACTTTTTGGCTGGGCACCGATAAGTTTGGCCGCGATATTTTAAGCCGTTTAATTGTAGGAATTCGTGTAAGCCTTGCTGTCGGATTAATAACGGTAATTATATCGCTGTTCATTGGAATTACCCTGGGAGCTATTTCAGGTTACTACGGCGGTAAAGTGGATAATATTATTATGTGGCTTATTAATGTAATCTGGAGCATGCCCACATTACTACTTGTTTTTGGTATAACACTGACTTTAGGGAAAGGGTTCTGGCAAATATTTATAGCGGTAGGCCTCACTATGTGGGTAAACGTGGCAAGAATTATACGCGGCCAGGTGTTAGCTTTAAGAGAAATGGAATATGTGCAGGCTGCCAGGGCCCTGGGCTTAAAAAATATCGGAATTATTACCCGTCACATATTGCCAAATGTTTTGGGGCCGGTAATCGTGATTGCTGCTTCCAACTTTGCAAGTGCAATAATTATAGAAGCAGGCCTTAGTTTTTTGGGGGTGGGCGTTCAACCACCCATGCCGAGCTGGGGGCTGATGATTAAAGAAAATTATAATTTTATTATAACACACAATCCTGCCCTTGCTTTAGCGCCTGGTGTAGCGATTATGATACTGGTACTGGCATTCAACCTTTTAGGAAATGGCTTAAGAGATGCGTTAGATGTGCGTGCTTAGATTCCTATTTAGCTTTCACCTTTTGTAACCTGTACACTACGGTTAAAACTTTCCACAAGAGAGATTAGTGTTTCGGTGCGTTCAATGCCTTTTATTTTTTGAAGTTCGTCGTGCAGTACAAAACGCAGTTGGTCAATATCTTTACATACAATTTCCGCGTACATGCTGTAGTTGCCCGTAGTATAATTAAGCCTTACAATTTCCGGAATTTTTTCAAGCTCCTTTGCAACTGTATCATACATGGAGCTTTTTTCAAGAAAAATGCCTATGAAAGCAGTGATATCATAACCTAACTTTTTGATGTTCACGCTGAGTCTTTTCCCTCTTACAATTCCAAATTCTTCTAACTTTTTAATACGCACGTGAATAGTTCCGCCGCTGACAAAGAGCTTTTTACCCAACTCCGCATAAGGTGTTTCTGCATTTTCAAGCATTTCCTGAATTATCTGTAAATCCAGTTTATCAACATTTAATTTCGAAGCCATAATAGTTTTTTAAAATAGAAAAATTTTATAAATATAGGTAATTTATTGAACGATTTCTATATTTTTAATATTTTTTTTTAAAAATTTTGTTCATTAAGCTCTACTTATTAGATTTGCAACATATTAGTTCTTAAAAATGTGGGGTGATGAAATTTTTGGCAGACATGCCCTCTTGTCTCGAGGGTGAGGATAACAGGATAAACTTAGTATAGAGCCATTTTTGCAGCAATGTAAAAATGACCAGGGTCGACCACTGAACTTTGTGCTACAGCTAACTGCCTCGTGGAGGTTCGATCCCTCCCCCTACAGCGAATTTAATCCCGTAATTGAATGAAATTCATTTTATTACGGGATTTTTATTTTGTGGCTTTAACCGGTAAAATATTTTTAGATAACTAATTTAGTTTTCTATCTTGATCTTAATGTCAATACGAACTGGAACTCCCCTCCCTATCATTCTGTATAAAGTTAAAACCCTTTCGAAGATGCTTCGTCAGAGGTAAGAGGACGAATCAAATAAGACTTTTACTCAACAAGTCATTCAATATCTTATTCCCCAATAAACCAACCGAAAATCCGGATAAGTACATTCTCTTTTTGCATCCGCAAAAAAAAGTCAATTTTACAGAAATGTGTTTAGGCGATTTGCCTGCAGTGGAGAGGGGGCCTAATAAGCATTCCTTTCTAAAAATCTCGCAACTTCTCTTACAGCCCTGTTTTCTTTGGCTAATCCTTTGGTATGAGGAAGAATGGATACCCCATTAAATGTATTGTAATGGAGCGTAAGAAAATAATCTTTGTATTTAAAGTCCCAATCAAGTGTTTCGACATCATCTACCTGGTTAAGGAAATTTACATGTAAGCCTTCTGAAAGAATGTCCGCGATAGAGTAAAATTTTGAAACGCCGCAGTTGTCGTCAATTACGGCTTCGGTGCCGCCAAAATTTGTTTTTAAATGATAATACATGGAATAGGGTTTTATTTTTTATTGGATTAAAAACGGGCTGTGATTTTTTATGACTTAAATTTCTTTGCTTTTCTTGCAGCTTTTATGGCATCCTTATCTCCGGCGGCTATCCTCTCGGCGCCTATATTTTTTCCATTGGTAGGGCAACCATATTTTTCATTCTTTCTAAATACCGAACATCCTGAAAAGATCCACAGGCACAAAAGAGCAATAAATATTTTTTTCATAAACATCGATGATATACATGACGCAAAACTTCCACTTTTGGTTTTCTCAATAGAATGTTAAGGTTATACATTTTCAGGTCTATTTACCTTCAATATCCTTAAACCAACCTGAATACATAACATAATTATTTGCTATACGGTTTATTTCCCCATCAATTAATTCCTGCGCCACGCTCTTTACTTTCTTAGCAGGTACACCTGCATAAATACTTCCGGCTTCTATTATAGTATTTTCGAGAACTACAGCGCCCGCCGCAATAATCACGTTGCTGCCTACTTTAGTATTATCCATCACTATAGCGCCCATGCCTACGAGCACATTATCATCTATAACGCATCCATGTACTATTGCATTGTGTCCGATGCTTACAT
>JBDTSD010000009.1:0-57775 GCA_039931355.1 Ginsengibacter sp. | reverse complement strand
CAAGCTTGCTGCTATACTCTTTATAAAGTTGTTCGAGTTCTTTGTATTGAGGTGTATAGCCACATTTCGAAGCTGTATTTACTACAAGAATTTTTTTACCCTTAAACTTTGAAAAATCAATAGTTCCACCTTCAAGGCCATCTACTTTAAACTTATATATGGTAGCCGGTTTCGTAAAATCTGCGGTTGAAGTAGGATTAACAAACGAGCATATTAGAAGGGATACGAAAGCAAATATTATGTTTTTCATTTTTTTTATTGCAAAGATAAGTAATCGGTAAGGTAAAATTGAAAATGGGCGGATTTGTATTTACCCAACTACAATAAAAAAACGCAATAGAAAATGATAATAGTTGGTTGATTTTTATAGGAGAAGTAGGGATGTTCATGTATATTGTGTTACCTCCAATTTTTTGGACCCTAATGAAATACTTTTTCATCAATACTTATAAAGTTATCAAAACTAAATATTGGGGTGATCCAGTTTGGAGTAAGGTTATATCCGCAGGCATCATAAGCATATTAGGCAGCATCATTACAGCACTATACTTATTAGGAAAAGCATTTATTGACAAAGTCTCATTCAAAGATGCTTTTAATAGTTTACTATTCTTCCTAAAGAGGACAACCCAAATCAATAACTTGGCAATTCTTATCTGCGTAATTTTTATCCTAATTACTACAGTAAATTTTATTACAAAATTTGTCAAAGACATCGAACAAAAGAGGAAAGCTAATTTAACGGAATCTGTAAAGGAAGAGTTGCCTTTGGTTCCTTTTGAGCCATCAATATTTTTTGCAGACAGATTAGCGGGTGCATTTCCTGGACAAAGAGGACTTGTATGGTATAATGACCCTAAAGTAATTGTAGAAAGACTATCAATACTTTTTCAAAAGCCAATAAAGTTTAAAATAGATGAACGAGAAGGCTTTTCATCTCATCCTATATGGTGGTTTAGGGAACTCAGCAGTATGTATATTGAAAATTTTGAGAAATTATCAAAAACAAAAGTACTAATCGGCGTTAAAGAACTTGAAGTGAAAAGAATGGCTGTTAATATTGACAGAGCCTACTACAAATGTTTTATTTATCTAGAGGTAAAAGGTGAAAAGCAAACGGGACTTTACAATATAGACGGCTCAGATATTAAAAGACACATTGAAACATTTGGTTATAGTTGGGAAGAGTTTGGATTGTATAAGAACATTCCAATTACACGAGAAGAATATGATGACGGAGCTGCAATAATTAAAGGTAAAGTCGTAGAAACCTTTGGAGCAAAACTTCGGCAAAGATTTTTAACTGACTACAATTTTCTTATTACGGGACATGACTCGCCTTTCAACTCGCAAAAATTTGAAAAAGAGACTGACAAATATTTTGATAATATTTTAAGTGGTAAAGTAGATGCAGAACGTCTTTTTGAGTTTTTAGACACGTTTCAAAAACGAGAGAGATAATATTATAGAGAACACCCGGTTTCTCAGTCAATCGATTATTATCTTTCATAACACCCCAAATCAGGCACACCAATTCTTAAACTATCATCGAGGTCTCGCTTAAAAGAAGTAACACTTCCCATATCTATCCCCGGCGCAGATGGATCTTTTTTAAAATGCAAATCATAGTAGTTTCTTGAAACGTTTATGCTATCAAACGATGGGTTTATATTTTTTAAAATATTTCCTGAAAAAATGGCTGTAGGAGGATCGGCGTCTTTTAATTTGTACAGCACATTATCAAAGCGAACATTGAAAGGATTTGACGCCGGTGCTTTGGTTACCAGGATTTCGTTTTCTACCGTACCTCCTTCACCCCAAAAAATGCAGTTGGTAAAAACAGCGTTCAGGTTAGCGACAAAAGTTGTACTGCCCTGGTCTGCTGAATTTGAAACTTGCAAAACAGGATTTTTATGATCAATAAAAAAATTACTGTAAGAAGCTACCGTACAATGCACAAAAGAATAATCACCGCCGAGCGCCAGCAATATATTTTTACCACAGTTACTTATCAGGCAATTATCAGCAGCAATACTCGTGTTGATTCCTAAAACACCGGCATCATAAATATTGTCAATAATGCATTGCGATATAGTAACTTTTGGAATAGCATTTAAAGAAAGATCCTGGGCAACAATGCCCTGGTAAGCATTTTTGATAATAGTGAAATTCAAATTATTTTTTTTACTGCTCCCGCTGAAATATATGCCCGGCCAGCTCGCCGGGAAATCAACGTAATCCGGATCAAGACGATCACCGGCAAAAACTATTCTTTGGTCCTTTGTTCCCTTTGTTATTAACGTGCCATCAACAAGGAATGGGGCATCAGGATGCAGGTATATTTTTGTGCCTTCCTGTATGGTAAGCACTGCGTTTGAATCAATCAATATACCTCCAAGAATTACATAAGGCAGCGTATTCGTCCAGGTGACGTTGCCCGTAAGTTTTACATTTTTTAAAAAATTCGCATTTTGTCCATACGCCTGCAGCTGTACAAATTTTTTATTGCCGTTATAATTTATCTGGATACTATCACGGATTATAAAAGGAAGATTCGCAGATGTCGGATCAATTTTCACCTGCACAAAAACATAAATGCTGTCATTGGCGCTTATTTCTACATTATCTACTTCATCAGCAGGAGTTCCATCTACATTTATATTAAAAGAAGAAGCCGAACCGCCGGCAAGCTTTACCTGGGATAGCAAAAGCTTTTGATTGTTGTTATTAAAAATTTTGAAAGATTGTGTAACGGAACCAACGGAGGTGAAAACAGTATCGTAAGATAGTGTATCAACGCTTGTTGCAAGTATTGCATCCGTGCTTGTAATAAACGATTCTTTTTTACAGGAAAAGATGATTAAGATTAAAAAGAAGGAGTAAGCTATGTATCTCAGAAAGGTCATTTATCAAAAATATTATTTATTAATCGTGCAATGTGAAAAGCCTGGTAAAATTCATCAACAACTTTATCTCGTAGCAAGCGCCAGTGTAGCAACACTCAACTTTGTTCCATTTACTTTTAATATTTCTGCACCACACGCTTCCATCGTTGCGCCGGTGGTTATCACATCATCCACTAATAAAATATGTTTCCCCTCCAAAGCTCCGGCATCTTTTACGGCAAAACTTTTCTCTACATTCTCCCATCTTTCTGTGCGGCCCTTTTTTGTTTGTGTTTCGGTATGCACAATCCTTATCACATTTTTCGTTAAGACAGGTTTATTAAAAACGTTGGCAATGCCTTCGCATAATACTTCTGCCTGGTTGTAACCGCGACGAAATTGCTTCTTCGGAAACAACGGCAAAGGCACCAGCATATCTACATCGGAAAAGCGATTGCTACCAGCAAGGCTTTCTCCCACCAGGTTTCCAAGGTACATCCCTGCTTTTCTATTTCCTTTATATTTCAATTCATGAATAAGGTTTTGGATAACAGAATTTTTTGAAAAATAGAATTCTCCCATCCCCGCGGAGATAGCAATTCTTCCCCAAAACATTTTTTCAACGGGATTCTTTGCATGAAGCGCAAATCCGGTATGCGGTAAATCATTGATACAATCGAGGCAAAGAAAATTTTCACTTTCGATTACGTCACTGCCACAGCCAATGCAAATATGCGGATAGAAAAAATGAGCAAGAGGCGATAATATATGAGTGTTAATTTTCAAAGCAATTTATTTGGGAATAAAAATTTTATTAAAATAAATACTTATACAATTCTTCTACCTTACCGAGAGGAACCACTTCAATAGCAAAATTTGTTTTTCCCAAGCCTTTCGTATTGTATTTGCTAACGATAATTTTTTCAAACCCAAGTTTTTCAGCTTCAGCAATACGCTTCTCAATCCTGTTAACCGCTCTTATTTCTCCGCTCAGCCCAACCTCGCCTGCAAAGCAAGTATGCATCGGAAGCGCCACATCTTCATATGAAGAAAGTAAGGCACTTAATACGGCCAGGTCAATAGAAGGATCTTCCACCTTCAACCCGCCTGCAATATTTATAAAAACATCCTTTACACCAAAGTGAAAGCCTCCTCTTTTTTCGAGCACGGCCAGCAAGAGTTGAAGCCGCCGCAGATCGAAGCCCGTGTTTGTTCTCTGCGGTGTGCCATATACACTTTGCGTTACCAGCGCCTGCACTTCTATAAGCAATGGCCTTATGCCTTCCATAGTTGCGGCAATGGCCACGCCACTTAGCTGGTCTTCCTTTTGTGTAATCAGAATTTCAGAAGGATTGCTTACCTGCCGCATTCCTTCACCAGTCATCTCATAGATGCCCAACTCTGATGATGAGCCAAACCGGTTTTTAAGCGTGCGCAATATGCGATAAGAATAATTGCGGTCACCCTCAAATTGTAGCACCGTATCCACCATGTGCTCCAGTATTTTTGGACCGGCAATGCTTCCATCCTTGGTAATGTGCCCGATTAAAAAAACAGGCGTGTTGGTTTCTTTTGCAAATCGCTGAAACTCGCCCGCAGTTTCTCTTATTTGCGACACGCTTCCCGGGGCAGATTCCACGTATGGCGATTGCAATGTTTGAATAGAATCTACAATAACAAGATGAGGTTTTAATTTTTTTATCTCCTGGAAAATTGTTTGGGTATTGGTTTCGGTGAGGAGAAAAAATTTATCATTTTGAATATGTATCCTGTCTGCCCGCATTTTTATTTGCTGTTCGCTCTCTTCACCACTTATATATAAAGTAAGGGTATCCTGCATTTGCAAAGCCGCCTGCAAAAACAATGTTGACTTTCCTATACCGGGCTCACCTGCCACTAATACGAGGCTTCCTGTAACAATGCCACCACCAAGCACACGGTTCAATTCTGCATCGGCCGTATGTATCCTTACTTCTTCCCCGCTTGTGACGTCGCTAAGCGAAATTGTTTTAAGGCCGCCACTTAATCCTGAAAATTCTTTCCATTCACTTTGCTTTTTATCCGTGCCTCTTACAACCACTTCTTCTACAAATGTATTCCACTGCTCACATGATGGGCATTTCCCCAACCATTTTGCACTTTCCTGTCCGCAATTGCTGCAGAAAAAAGCTGTTTTTGTTTTACTCATAAATATGCATTGAAATTAAACAAACATTATGAGAGGAATGAAATGAAAGAAAAGATGGACCGCCGGAAAATTAATTTTTCAAAATAAAAAACGGGCATATAGAAAATGATCTTAATGTTTGTAAATCAATACAAAAGTAAAAGGGCCAGTATTACTACTGGCCCTTTGTACTTACTAACCCATTAAATTCTATTGCTAAATTACAAATTGCGGGCAGATAAACAAATTAATTTTAAGTGATGTTAATAAATTTCAATACCAATTTTTTTACTAAAAAATGAGGAGAAATGACTATCAAATAGTTGATTTACAGGTAATAAGACTTAGAAATAAAACAGCAGCGCCCCTTTTTGTCAAAATATATTTTTAAAAAAACTTGGTTTATAATGTAAACTACTTTAGTATTGTGATAAATTTACAAAAATGTACCGAGCATTATTTTTCATCTGCTTCTTCGTCTCGTCCAGTGGGATTGCACAAGTAAAAATCTTTGGTAAAGTAAGTGATAATCGCAACAAATCATTAAGGGGTATAAGCATAAGCCTTCTCAATTCTTACGATGGTGCCACCTCGGATTCGTTGGGAAATTATTCCTTCAGCACAACCGAAAAAGGAGAACAAACTTTGCAAGTTACTTCTGCCGGTTACAGACCGTTTGAGCAAAAAATAAATATAGATGGCAACCCGCTAACAATTAACATTGAACTTAGAGAGCAGGTAACCGAATTAAAAGCCGTAATAATCAGCGCAGGAACTTTTGAAGCGAGTGACCAGAAAAGATCAACTGCCCTTAGCCCAATAGATATTGTAACGACCGCAAGTGCAAATGGTGATATTACTTCAGCTTTAAAAACTTTACCAGGTACACAACAGGTGGGCGAAAGCGAAGGTCTTTTTGTAAGAGGAGGCACGGCAAGTGAAAGCAAAATATTTATTGACGGCACATTGGTTAATAATTTTTTCTATTCCAGCGAGCCCAACCAGGCAACAAGGGGAAGGTTCAATCCATTTTTATTTAAAGGAACTATTTTTAGTTCGGGAGGCTACTCCGCTTTATACGGGCAGGCACTTTCATCTGTACTTTTACTAGAGTCAATAGATTTACCGGAAAAGACATCGGCAGATTTTGGCATCTCTTACCTCGGGCTGAATGCTGGCATCCAGACGCTGGCTAAAAACAAAAAGTCTTCCTGGGGGTTCACTTATTCTTACGTAAACCTCGCCCTCGTCTATAACCTGCTAAAGCAAAAATTTGATTACTTCAAAGTACCGGTACTTCATGAAGGCGATGCAAATTTCAGAATTAAAACGTCAGCAACGGGCATGCTGAAATACTTTGGGTACTTCAGCACAACCAATATAGGTTTTAGAAACCAGGATGTAGATTCACTGAATATGAAAGATGCCTTCGCCCTGAAGAATTTCAATATGTATCACAACCTCTCGTGGAGAGAATACATTGGAAAAGGGTGGAAAGTAAATGCGGGTGCTTCCTATAGTACCAACCGTGATAAAATAAGCAATGAATTGCAGGATGTCAATGACAAAAGGCAGGAGATTACTACCGATCCTTTGTATTCTTATAAAAATTTCGACTTGCTAAATAAAGGACAATATGCAAATGCCAAAATTGTTTTCGATAAAAGATTAAGCGGGTTGAGCGCAATAAGATTTGGAAGCGAATATAATTACAGCGATGAAAAATCAACCTTCACGCAATATGATGGCAATAAATATGACCAAAGAATAAAAGAAAATATCCTGGCAGGGTTTGGTGAAACTGATATTTATGTCACCAACAATCTTGCTGCAAAGGTTGGGGCAAGGGCAGAGCATTCTCAAATAATTGATAAATGGAACCTGGCGCCAAGGGCTTCGCTCGCCTACAAATTCCGCGATAAAAGCCAGGCCTCCGTTGCTTATGGAATGTTTTACCAGAGCCCGGAAAACAAATATCTGCCCTCAGTGAACGCATTACATTTTGCAGAAGCTACGCATTACATTCTCCAGTACCAAAAATTTACCAGTCTCCAAACATTTCGTACAGAAATATTTTATAAAAAATACAATGACCTCTTTAAAACTGATGGCAGCAACGGGGCATTTAAGGCGATTAATAACAATGGCTTTGGAGACGCAAAAGGCATAGAGATTTTTTGGAGAGATAAAAAGACAATCAAAAACTTTGACTATTGGGTCTCTTATTCTTACTTAGATACCAAACGGGACTTTTTGAATTACCCGTTTGCTATTGAGCCTGCATTTGCTGCAAAACATACAGCCTCATTAGTATTAAAAAAGTTTGTTACTAAAATGAAAACACAAGTCAATGCGTCCTATACTTATGCAACCGGCAGGCCTTATTACAATATAAATTATGATAACAACTCAGGCAAATACAAAATTCTTGACGAGGGACGCACTAAAGATTATAACAGCCTCAGCTTAAGCCTGAATTATCTGCCAACTATTGGAAAGGTGAATGCAAAGGGCTTCACTGTAATCGTACTTTCATTGACCAATGTGCTGGGAGCAAATAATATATATAGCTATAATTATTCAGCTAATGGAGAGCATAAGGTAGCCGTTACGCCACCTTCAAAAAGGTTCTTGTATTTGGGTTGTTTTATAAGCCTGGGTATTGACAGGACAGAAGATGCAATTGATAATCATTTGTAACCCCTATCCCCTGAAGGGGAAACAAGAAAGACGGCCCCCTATCCCCCAAGGGGGGACAAGAAAGAGTGAAAGATGCGGAAGGCAAAACCTGAAAGGGGAACATAAAAGATTGAAGGACGGAGGCAAGCGCTAAAAAAGGGAACGGGATAGAATGAAAGAAAGCTGCTATTTATTTTAAAATAAAAAACATAAACAATGGAACCAAACTTTAATACGAATACCGGGTCGCGGGGAAATGATAAAGATCCTGAGCTTTGGAAGAATGCACAACAGAGGGCATCTTTCAAATACCACTTACTCATTTATTTTATCGCCAATATTTTTTTCTGGACGTTGTGGTATATCAACCTGAAAAACGATCCTGTAGTTCCACCGGAAAAAAATTCCATTCCATGGCCGGCGTGGCCGATGTTTGGTTGGGGCATTGGCGTACTTTTTAACTACCTCGGCGTTTACAAGAACACAAATGCATTAGCCGAAAAGGAATATGAAAAATTAAAAAATAAACAATAACAATTTCAACAAAATCTAAAACAAACAAAATGAAAAAGATCTTTTTATTGGCTACGATTATTTGCTTCGCAACCTACTCATTTGCACAAAGTGATAAATACGTGGCAGCCATGAAAACAAATATTTCAATGATGGACTCGATGATGGCTAAAAACAACCCGGCAGAAGTCTCTAACAACTTTGAAAGAATTGCAGACGCTGAAAAAACACAATGGCTTCCTTATTATTACGCTGCCTATTGCAAGGCAATGCAAGGTTACATGGAACAGGATGTTTCAAAAAAAGATGCTATTGCAGATAAAGCACAGGATTTAATTGGCAAAGCCGAGACAAACCTGGGAAAAGAAAATTCAGAAACGGATGTAGTCAAAGCCATAATCGCTACCATCCATATGACGGTAGATCCGCAAAGCAGGTACATGACCTATGGAGCGGCTATATCCAAAAATCTTGACGAGTCAAAGGCGCTTGATCCGACTAATCCACGCCCAATTTTGGTACTGGCAGAAAATACTTATTACACTCCAAAACAATTTGGAGGAGGGCCCGAAGTAGCAAAGCCAATGCTTGATGAAGCAAAAAAATTAGATGAAGCTTTCAAGCCGGAAACAGAGCTTTCACCAAACTGGGGGAAAGGCAGTATTGAATATTTTCTTTCTCTATATAAATAAGCAAACATGAACCAGGGAGAAAAATTGATGACAGAAACGGAGAGTATGCAATTGATCTCTTCAATGATCAATAAAGCGAAAAACCGCTTTAGCGAAACCGGGATGCTCTACTTATTTTGGGGGTGGCTTGTATTAATTTGCTGCCTGGTTCAGTTTACCGCCTTATATTTTTTTCAAAATCAAAATGCAAACTACATCTGGTATTTGACATGGATTGCACCGATTTACCAGATAATTTACCTGCGCAGGTTGAAGAAAAAGAGAACCGTAAAAACATACACAGAGGAAATTATAGGATACGTTTGGTTCGTATTTATTATATGTATTACATTATTTGTATTTACACTCATTTTTCTCAAAGCTTATTTATGCATTAATCCCGCTGTACTGATTATGTATGGAATGCCGACTTTTCTATCTGGAGTAATTTTAAAATTTAAGCCTTTAAGAGTCGGCGCGATTTGTTGTTGGATCTTATGCATTCCCGCTGTAACGGTCGCATATGAATTTCAATTCTTATTTATCTCACTCGCCGTAATTCTTGCATGGATAATTCCGGGCTATCTCTTAAAAGCAAAATTCAAAAAAGAAAATTAAATGGAAGGAACATCATTTTCGGAAAAGGAAAGTCTGCAACTTATAACAAGTATGATTCACCAAGCAAAAAATCATTATTATGAAAGCGGCCTGGGTGCTTTGCTGTGGGGATTTACGAATCTTATCTGCTTCTCACTCGCATGGCTCGATGTGTCCGTTGAAGGTTTTCACATGCCCTTCAATCCTTTTTATTTAATGATCATCACCTTTATTTTACAATTCTATTTTGACCGTAAAGAAAGAAAATATAAGAAAACAATTACGTTTAAAAACGAAGCCTGTAACTACATCTGGCTTTCGTTTGGCATAAGCGTACTCATACTAACCATAGCCGGGGCTATTGCAAATATCGGGTATGTTGTTCTTCCCCTGTTACTGTTATTATTTGCCATGCCCACATTTCTTACCGGTTGCATAATTAAGTTTAAGCCATTTATAATTGGTGGAATTGCCTGCTGGATATTGTGCATTGTATCTTTTTTATACCAGAGCAATAATACTTACCTGTTTGTTGCGCTGGGGGCGGGTATGGCCTGGATTATTCCCGGTATTATACTAAGAGCAAGGTTTTATAAGAATATCGCAAAACGCAAAGATGGATTTTAAAGAACTTGATCCCATATTACATTCGCAGCTACGCCTTGCCGTTATGTCGCTTTTAATAAGTGTGAAGGAAGCTGAGTTTACTTTTTTAAAAGAAAAAACAAATGCTACCGCAGGAAATTTGAGTGTGCAGATAAGCAAGCTTAAAGATGCCGGCTATATTGATATCACAAAGCAATTTCACAAAAACTATCCGCAAACTATTTGTAAAATAACTTCTGAAGGCGTTACAGCATTTGAAAACTATGTGACCGCGTTGCAGAGTTATATGAATTTGTAATTCGTGTAAAACATCCATTTTAGATTTAAGCGATGCCAACGCCAGGAGGCATCCCCGCAAGCTTAGGTTGCATTTAAGCAGGGATACCTCTTCTGTCGTTTAGGTGGCTTGTAAGGAATAATGCGTTTGAAAATTATCTAAAGGGCTTGCGTGATTATATAAATTTGTAAAGAAGCGGCTACCAGCACAGCAGGCAAATGGTGGCAGCCGTATATGGTTCTTCTCTTTTATTTCAAAATAAATTTCTCTCTTTCACCTTATCAATGCTTTGTAATTTTTGCGGAATAGCGTTCTTCAGCAGAAATGAATTGTATAAAATAGTTGCCCGCAGGAATATTCGAAAGCTCATCTATCTTAATATAATTAGCGCCTTTATTCAGCTGGATTCTTTTCATCAGTATTTCCTTACCCTGCACATTTATTATTCTTGCCGTGATCGTCTCTGTCTCGCCCCAGTTCACATTTATATTAAGATAACTGTTGAATGGGTTTGGAGAGATAACCAGGGCTTTTTCCAACTGCTTAACTCTTACCGGAACAACCTTTGAGTAACTTCCCTTGCGGTCTATATCCATTTGCTGTAGACGGTAATAAAGAATAGGGCCGCTTAAAGAACTAACATCATCTATCGCGGAATAAGAATGAAGAACGGCGGTTGTGCCGTTTCCATCAACGCTTGCCACTTCTGAAAAAACCTTTCCATCAAGGCTTCTTTCAACTTTATATTTAGCGCAGTTTATTTCCATTGTGGTTTTCCAATCGAGCTTTACTATTCCATTTTGCTGAAGGACTGCATTAAACATTATTAATGTTACAGGCAAAGGGCCGTTATCAGGATTCATAATGGCGGTTCCATCATCTACAAACGCAACACCGGCATCTGATGCTGCGCTTATTCTTGCAATGTTTAAAATTGACGGAACGGCTTTATTAAACCCGGGATCATTCACCGTAACCCTGAATTGAACATCATAATTTTCATTGGATGCGAGTGATCCGCCTGTAGTTGCGGTGGCGCCTGCTCCAATCCTGAATCTTACTGTTTTAATAGAACCATTCACGATATACTCCGCTGCGTCATCGCCTGCAGCGTCTGTTAAGCTCCCGGCATTTAGGCCTGGGGCACTTATAACCTTCAAGGAATTTGGAACATAGGTAACAGTGTTAGGCAATGTATCTGATATAACAATTGAATTTGCATTTCCCTCGCCATTATTACTTCCTTTCAAAGAATAAGTAAGCACTTCATTTCTCTCACCAAGATGATTGCTATTTGCGTCGGTAACTGTTTTATCCAGCGTAAGAGTCGGGTCTTTCATTTTTATAGAAAAAGTGAAAAGCCCCGGAAAATATTGATCAGCTTCTGTACCAAATTCCAGCTTTACAGAATTGGCATTGGGCAAAATTCCGTAACCTGTTCCTACATCAAACTGGTCAATATCAATTCCCATTTGATTAGTATAGTTAGGATTTTTTGTAGTTACATGCACACCATTATCGGTGATGGTTCCGTTCCATGGATTATCCGCCTGGTTGGTGGCGTTGGAAAAAAGATTGGTATTAATTTTCAAATAATCTTTGGAAAGATTCGCATCGCCTTCCCAGGAAAGCACACCCATTTTTGCATCATTCGCAGCAAGTGTTCCCGACGGCACATTTAATCCCGTTAAGGTAACGGTGGTCGTAAACGCATTTGCTCCATTATACACCTGTTGAAAACCATCATAAATTCTTAGACTATTATAATTTAGTGTACTATTTTCATAGACCACCACAATGCACCAACCACCATGGTTGCCCCCTCCTGAAATACCCCCGGTACTCAGTGGAGCATTGCCTATTGAGTAAGTACCCACACCATTATTTTTTACAAAAGCAGTAATATCTGCGTAAGCCTGGTATTGCGTATAGCCCGTGCTTATCGTAACCTTATCTATGCCTAAGGATACAACATCAGAATAAGCGCTTACATTTCCTTTCCTTATTTTGATGCTTTTGTTGGCTGCTGTCGTGAGATCGAAATCAGAATTTTTAACCCTGCCCCCCCAATACAAGCGTGCAAGCTTGATTGTATTCGTCCCGGCAGGTAGTACCAGGTCTGACGAAGAAGAATTTCGCGTGACGCTTCCGTTTCCGGTAGCGCCGTCAATATCTACGTACTGCATATTTTCATTGTCATTGCCATATAGGCTATTTCCGTTAACGCTGTTGCCATTCATTTTGGTCAGGTTTACGCTGCCTGTATCAATTATGGCCATCAGCGTATTGCCATACATTACAGTGCCACCCTGTATATTGTCTGAATAGACAAGATTGTAATTTCTTACCTGTGCATTGGATTGAGTTGTAAATGAAAGAGCGAGAGCGCTTATGATAATCCTAGTCAAATGTTTTCGGGGAAAAAATTTAATTGTAAAAGTTCTCATGGTAGTTAATTTTTTGTAGCGATGAAAATTATAGTTAACAATCCGGTAACCATAAGTATGGAAGGGTAGCGCTTTAAAAGAATAGAGGAAATATCTTACACTGCTATCTTGTTGACGACAGGTATTCAGTAAAAATTAAAAAGGGGTTATAGGAAACAAGGATGGCTTATTCAATAAACCGACATCACAAAAACTTTATAAGCTTTGTCTTTCGAAAACGATATTGATGGAAAAGTTGGAAAAAGTATCTTGTGGAAATATTCTTAAGAGAGTTGGAGGTGCAAAATTAAAAACCTTTTTGATATATCAAAGCATTTATGAAAAAGTTTACGCCGAAGGCAACATAATACCCCTTCCTTTGTTATTTAAAATACACCTGTTATAAGCCATGCAGAAAATAATTGAAGTAGAAAATCTTACCAAAAAATTTAAGGAAATTACCGCGGTTAATAATCTTTCTTTTCATGTAAATGAAGGTGACGTATATGGATTCCTTGGGCAAAATGGCGCTGGCAAATCAACAACTATGCGGATGCTGCTTACCCTGATAAAACCAACTTCCGGCAGCATCTCAATTTTTAATAAAGCCCTTTTTTCGCACCGGGAAGAAATATTAAAATAAACCGGCGCTATTATTGAAAAGCCTGACCTCTATAACTATTTAACGGCTCATGATAACATTGCCTTTTTAGCGAAGCTTTCCGGAAAAGAAGCCTCACGCGGTTTAATTATGCAATTTCTAAAAATGGTAGTGCTCTCAGTTTTTTGAATAGAAGTTACCAACGGAGTATGAAAAAACAGAAACGGCCAGCGTGGGTATTGGCGTTGCCACGACCTTTAGGTCGTGGATCATTTAAGACCAAATGGCTTTAGCCTAAATCTCAATATATACGGGAAGAGTTGGTGTGATATTTATTATCAATAAAATTAGGCTAAAGCCCCTTTATCGCCTATTGTCCACGACCTAAAGGCCGTGGCAACTGAAAGCAGTAACTGATTTACTGAAACTAACATCGTTTAACGAAAATTGATGATTTCATCATTGCCTTATAACTTCACCAACATCAATTTATCTTCGTGGTTGCTTCATTTACTAATCAATAATTAGATTGCACTTGAAAAAAATAATCCGGCGTATGGTATTGGGCATTGTATTAATTGCATTGGTGTGCATCATCTATTATGCCTGGGTTTCTTTCCCCATTATGACCGGCTTTGCCGCCAAGCAACTGTGTACCTGCACATTCGTTTCGGGCCGTGATCAAAAGGATATCGAGGCAAATGAGTTGGGATTCTTTCCGATAAGCTTTGTAAAAAATATTATTGACCTAAAAGATTCATCGGTTACCTCTACAATATTAGGAATGGCGAAGAAAAAAGCTATCTATCGCCAGGGAATTGGCTGCACGCTTATTAATAATCTCACAGAGAAAGAATTAAGATCGCAGGCATTTGTAATTCCAGGCATTTCACCTTCGAATACTGATTCGATAGCCTGGCCCAAAGGCGATATGGTTGCAGATACGTTGAATAAGGCGATTGATAAAATCAAACTTAACGCAGCCGTTGCGAAGGCTTTTACAGAAACCATTCCCGGCAAAAAACAACGGACACGTGCAGTTGTTGTTCTTTATGACGGGCAAATTGTTGCCGAGAAATACGCGCCTAACTATAACAAGTACTCGAAAATGTATGGCTGGTCAATGGCTAAAAGCATCACTTCAGCATTGATCGGTATTCTTGTAAAACAAGGGAAATTAAATATTGATGCTCCTGCTCCTGTACCGGAATGGAGCGACGCAAGAGATAAACGGCATACCATTACCATTAAAAATTTATTGCAACAAACCAGCGGCTTAAAATGGGGAGAAATTTATACCAGGGCAAGTGACGTAACTAATATGCTTTACAAAAACGATGATATGCCTGCGTACACGGCAATGCATCCTTTGGCAAATACTCCCGGTACATTTTTCAATTATTCAAGTGGCAACAGTAACCTACTTGCAAGAATTATAAGTCAAAGTGTTGGCGAAAAAGAATACGCTTCATTTCCTTTTAATGCATTGTTTTATAAGCTTGGCATGTATAATACATTGATAGAACAAGATGCATCAGGCACCTATATTGGTTCATCGTACATTATGGCTACAGCAAGAGATTATGCACGCTTTGGTTTATTGTATTATAACGATGGTGTATGGAATGGCGAACGGATTTTACCCGAAGGTTGGGTAAAGCAAACAAGTACGCCACCGGCTTCCAATGCTTTAAAAAATTATGGTTACCAGTTTTGGATAAATGGCTTTGATAAAGATCACCCTTCACAAATAAAATATCCTGATGTGCCCGGTGATATGTTTTATTGCGATGGTTTCGGGGATCAATACATTTATATTATCCCTTCAAAAAAATTAGTGATAGTACGATTGGGCCTGACACTCGACAAATCCTTTGATGGAAATGCTTTTTTGAAAAGTATTATTGAAAGTATGTAGCAGGTAAAATATAAGTTGCCTCTTACTGCGTTTGATTAAGGGTTACCGGTTGTAACCTGTAAGCATTAACTGCTCTTCCATATTGAGAGGCTGGATGCCACTTAGGACTATTTGTTATAATACTTACGGCAACCTCTGCAAGCGCAGTTCCTTTCATTGTAGTTGCTTCTGCTTCTTTAATCTTTCCATCTTTACCGACTATAAATTTTACTACACACGTTCCATATTCCCCGGACTTTAATATTTTATCAGCATTGTTTTGTAACCTCGTAACTATATATTTATTCCACGCGCTGTTACCGCCGGGAAATTCCGCTTCAATTTCGAGCCTGCTAAAAACTGAGTCGGAACTGGTTAGGTTACCTTTATCGTAATACTTAAGAAAGCCTTTTTGCCCGATAAAATTTACTTCAGATCCTAACCGGGCGCTGTCATCATAATATTGTCTCTCATAAGAGTCCGATGTAAAATTGATATGCACAAGGCTATCCATGATACCATTTTTATGATAACCTAAGGATGTTTCCGTCACTTTTTTTCCTTTCTGATAGATCGTTGAATCAATGACACGTCCAGTGCTATCCCATTTTAACCATAAGCCATCAGGCTTATTTGATGTATAATTGGACGTGGACTCAACAGTTCCATTTGGGTAAAAGGATTCAGACGATCCTTCGTTGAATCGAAGTGATGAATCAGTATAATTCTCAATCAGCAATAATTTTTGATTTGATAAATTGTAAAGCCTGAATTCAAACAAGCCATTTGATTGATACATTCCCCTGCCAGAAAAAGTAGCATTGGCCTTAGGAGCAGGATTAAGATCTTTATCAAAATAATATGCAAATTGCTTCTCCTGGCTGAAGCCGGCAGCAGATAACAAAAGCAAACTAATCATCAACTGCAAAGATTGAATCTTCATGTATTTATTTTAAAGAACATAAATCTATCTCAAAAAATAACACCTACAATAAACCGGCTAACTTTAAAAATGATAAATACTAATCCTTTATCTCCGGTATCGTGATCTTTTCAATACCTGCATTTCTGCATTGCATGTTATACACGCCGATTTCCTTTTGAAGACGGTCATATTCACTCTTTAAAGGCATCCATTGGTTATTTAACACGGTTAGTCGTTCCCGTGAGCCTGCTGTAACAATGGGCGTATTTGCATCATTCTCCCCTTTTAAAAATATATAATCCGCACTGAGCATGTTTACAAAATTAATGACATCATCATTGCTTTGTGACTTTGGCTGCACAAGCTTTTCTTCCCATGTGGTTAGCTTTTTAATTAGCGATTTGCCGCTGTCAATTACTGCTTTATATTTTACTGTATCCGTCAGCAAGTCACCAAGGTCAGTGATTTGCTTGCGCACCAGCCGCATTTGATTTACATCTTCATGTATCTCTTTTATTTTATTATCTACTTCCGCGAGAAATTGTTGCTGCTGTGCGTAATCGCCTGGTGCAACATTTATCCGTGGATCGGGGAGAATGGTGAAGCTGGTTATTTTTTCTTCTTTATCTTTTTTCAAACGAGCCTTATATACGCCAGGCGCAGCTTTGCGACCATTGTAGCTTCCTTCAATAAATACATCTTTTACACCCGGCACTGTTGCGTAACGCATGTCCCATACAAAGCGATTGAGGCCAGGCTTGTTAGGCAGTAAGGGATTTTCTTCCGGGCCACCGGGAAATTTTTCAAACTTCTTATCTTCCTTCGTTGAATAGCTGCGCACCAGGCTATCTTTTTCATCCAATATATCCAGCGTGAGTTGAATGGAGTCCGGCTTCGCCGGAACAAGATAATAGATGGATACGCCTGTCGTTGGATTAGTACCTGCATTTGCTATGGTCGGTTCCTCATCATCTTCATTGGGAACATCATCCAGCGCACTGCCACCTGATACACGGTATGCATCAGAAGGCTTTAATATTTCAAACTTTTTAGTGGTATCGCTGCTGCTGAATTCGCGAAAAACATTTAAATCGTCAAGTATCCAAAAAGCCCTGCCCATTGTAGATGCAATAAGATTTCCTTTATGCACCATAAGATCGGTGATGGGAGTTACTGGTAAATTTAATTGCTGGTGCTTCCAGCTTTTGCCGCCATTATAAGAAATATAAAAGCCCGTTTCGGTGCCGCCATATAAAAGATCTTTTTGTACATCATCTTCACGCACACATCTTGTAAATGCTCCATAAGGAATGCCGTCACTGATATTAATCCACGATTTCCCATAATTAGTCGTCTTATAAATAGCGGGCGCAAGGTCATTAAATTTATAGCGGGTAGTAGCAATGTAAGCGGTCGCTTTATCGAAAGGAGATATTTCAATACAGTTTACTAAACACTCGGAAAGGCCCGCCGGTGTTACATTGTTCCATGTCTTTCCATCATCGCGGGTAAGATATACGAGGCCATCATCACTGCCTGTATAGATCACGCCTTTTTCCAACGGAGATTCTTTTACATAAGCAATGGTCGCATAATTTTCGCCACCTGCTCCCTCGTTGGTATAAGGCACACCGCTCACGCCCATCTTTGCTGTATCGTGGCGGGTAAGATCCGGAGAAATAGCTTCCCACTTAATTCCTTTATTTGCCGTGCGCAACAGCACATTGCCGGCATGATAAAAAACGTTGCGATCATTGGGAGAATTTACAACAGGCGCATTCCAGTTGAAACGGTACTTCATATCTTTTGGCTGCATTGACTGGTATTGTATTGGCGCTACCATCACCGGTTTATCTTCCTGCGTTTGCTGATCAAGGTAATCAATAGTGCCCTGGTAACTTCCACCCATTACATACCTTGGATCATCAGGATCAAATGCCACAAAAGCACTTTCGCTGCCTGCAGAGAAAGTCCAGTTGCGATCGCCAATGCTGCCGCCTGCAAGGTTACGGCTGGCAATCATTACAGAGCCATCATCCTGCTGGCCGCCATACACATAATAGGGAAAACGATTGTCAGCATTTACCCGATAAAATTGACCAGTTGGTTGATTGTTTTCTGTTGTCCACGTGCTGCCTGTATTGAAACTTATTGCAGCGCCACCATCGTTGCAAATGATCATGTTCTTGTTATTTTTTGGGTTGATCCACATCTGGTGATAATCGCCATGGGTGCCATGAATGCTGCTCCAGGTTTTGCCACCATCAATAGACCGTAAGCCCGGCGAATTAAAAACATACACCACATTTTCATTTTGCGGGTCAACCGTAAGTTCAATATAATACCAGGCCCTTTGCACCAAACGGTGATCTTTGCTTACGCGGGCCCAGCTCTTGCCGGCATCATTACTGGCAAACAAGCCTCCTTCTTCTTTTTGTGAATTACCTTCCACGACTGCATATATCTTTTCAGGATTAGAACGCGATACGCCAACGGCCATCTTACCTTTTTCTTTCGGTAAACCTTTCTCAATTTTTTTCCACGTTTCACCGGCATCTGTGGATTTATACATACCGCTTCCTTTTCCGCCACTTCTTATTTCCCACGGTGTGCGCTGATGGTCCCACATAGCGGCGTACAAAATTCTTGGGTTCGTCATATCCATACTCAGATCGGAACAACCAGTGTGCTCATCCACATACAAAATCTTTTTCCACGTGGCTCCGCCATCAACAGATTTATATACCCCGCGTTCTTCAGTTGGCCCGTACAATGCACCCTGGGCAGCCACATACACCACATCAGGGTTAGCAGGATCAATGCATATACCTGCAATGTGCCTCGTGAGATCGAGGCCCATTTTCTTCCATGTTTTTCCGGCATCGGTTGATTTATAAACACCGTCTCCATACGACGCCATTACGCCGCGTACTGCATGCTCGCCCATACCCACATACACTACATTAGGATCGCTTTCACAAACGGCAACAGCCCCGACTGAGCCTGTTCTAAAAAAGCCATCGGAAATATTCTGCCATGTTCCCCCTGCATCCGTTGTCTTCCAAACGCCGCCACCGGTTGTGCCCATATAATATACCAACGGGTCGCTCACTACGCCTGTCCCGGTAACCGATCTGCCACCGCGAAATGGGCCGATGTTGCGCCACTTTAAATTTCTGTACGCAGAGTCAATTACTTCCGGTGAAGAAACTGTAAGCAACGGTTGTGTAGCCTTTTTCTTCCCTGGTTTTATTTGCGCAGAGAGTTGTATAAAGAATATAAAGCAGGCAGAAAGAGATAGAATTTTTTTCATGAATATATTTTGAAATGGGATTTGAAGTTATGAAACTATGCAGCATCATGAAATATATTTTGTAATATAAATGTTTAGAAAGATCAACTCAGCAATATTCTTTTTTAGACTTTATTTTTTATAGCGACTAATGTTTATTTACAAATTCTCTTAGCTTTATAACTTATGAATGAATCCGGTGACATAGCTATAACCTGTAAAAATTGCGGGCATCTTTTTGAAGGCAAATATTGCAACCGCTGCGGTGAAAAGGTTTATTCACGTCACGATAAAACGATGATACACCTGTTTGAGGAAAGCGCCCATTTTATCACGCATTTTGATGGAAGTTTTTTTAATACATTCAGGGCGATATGCACCAGCCCCGGAAAGCTGTCTGTTGATTATTGCTATGGTGTAAGAAAGAAGTATTTTAAACCAATATCATTTTTTCTTCTCCTTGTAGTGTTATACCTGTTATTTAATTTAACCGAAGGATTAAGCCAACGATTATTTTACTATCCACGTAATCTTCTGTATGGACATTATGCTATAAAAAAAATACAACATGTATTAATTACTACCGGTATGACCATGGAAGAACTTTCCAAAGTATTTCATGAAAAAGCAGAGAAAGTATCCAAACTCCTTTTACTGATTTTGATACCTGCATCGGCGGCGATTTTACAGCTCTTTACTTTCAGGAAAAAACGATTGTTTTTTGACCAGGTTATTTTTGCAACTGAAATAAATATTGTAGTTATTCTGTTCGGTTTCATGTTGCTGCCGCTTATCGTATATATAATACAATTCATCGTCGGGTTTTTTGTAGCAAAAGAATTTTATTTGATGGATGCAGCGATGTCTGTCTTCGCACTCATTATGGTGGTTATATATTTTTTTATTGCAACTCGAAAGTTTTATAAACTTAACTGGTTGTGGTCATGCCTCCTCACTATAGGTTTCTTTCTCTTATACGGCTTGTTTTTCCAGTTTATTTATAAGTTTATCTTATTTCTTATAAGTATATCGCTGGTTCATTAAAAACGGCCATACTAACTTTTGGTAAAAAAGCTTTTATTATACGCAAAGACTTTTTATCTTAGGATTCAATCAAAAAATTTTATTATGAAAAAAATAATCTTTCCTGCACTGGCAGGCTTCCTGTTCGTGTTTACTTCGTGCGAAGATCACATGGCAGCTTCTTCTGATTCCGGAAAGGATTCAACACAGGCAAAAAATCTTGCCGCATTTGAAACGGTTAGTAGAGCCTTTGACTCTGGCGATCCCAGTGGTATAGACAGTGTAATAGCAGATGATTATGTTGACCATACTGATCATGGCGAGGTAAAGGGAAAAGACAGTCTCAAGGCAATGATTGTAATGATGCACAAGAGTTTTGCCGACATGAAAACCGAAACACTTAATACCGCCACGAGTGGCGACTATGTGTATGGTTGGATGCGGTACAAAGGTACAAGCGACGGATCAATGGGAATGCCCCCGGGCCCTTACAATATGACCGGAATTGAACTGGTAAAATTCAACAATGATAATAAGGCAGTAGAGCACTGGGCTTTTATGGATATGCAGGACATGATGAAAATGATGGGTCCTCAACCTGCAATGAAAGGAATGGATACTACGATGAAGAAATAGAAAAAAGATTATCGTAAAAAATACCGGGTAGTAGCCCGGTTTTTTTTCGCGTTGTAGTGCACCTTAGCTTATTGTAATTTTTCTTTTAAAAAAACTTCTATCTTATCAAAAGAATCACTCAGCATATTGCACGCTACATTTAATTAAAAGAGTATCAGCAGCAGTGCTGATTTTTATAAGCTTAGCCGAAGCGCCGGCATTATTAGTAAATACTGAGATGAAATATAATAGGGTTACGATTATTACAAGGCGGTTATAAGGTCAATTGGTATGCCTGCGCACATTAAGAAAAATCTAAGATTGGGAAAGGAAATTAATCCGGTTTGGTCATGGTAATTGGCTGTATCCTGTAAGCTTTTACATTCCTTCCATTCTGTTGTGCTGGTGTCCATTTGGGGCCATGAATTATCGCGTTTACAGCAATACTGGCAATCCTGGAGTTTTTCATAGTCGTCGCTTCTACTTTGGATATATTTCCACTCGTGTCTACGATAAATTTTACCAGGCAAGTGCCGTAGTCATTATTTGAAAATTGATCAACATGCCGTGAAATAGCCTTTGTTATATATCTTGTCCACGCAGCAGCGCCACCCGGAAAGCATGCTTCAATCTCGACCTTGCTAAAAACAATATCGTCATCCTCTTTATTATTTGTATCATTTTCTATCACGTTGCCATTCTCATCAAAGAAGTTCTGATCAAAAGTATTTTTTCTTATATCATGGATTGATTTGCTTATAAGTTTTCCGCCTGGTTCGTACGTAAAAGATGCTTCCAAAGTTTTCGTCCCGTCAGTATAAACAGAAGAATCCACAAGGAGTCCATTTCCATCCCATTTTAGCCATAAACCATCTTCTTTTCCATTCGCATAATTGCCCTGCAATTCCTTTTTGTTATTTACAAAATAAGATTGAAAAGCCCCCTGGCTTACCTGCAGCGTTGTATCGGTAAAATGTTCAAACATTATAAGATGCTTGTCTTTATTGTTATAGAGCGTAAGCTTCACAAGATTTCCGTCGGGCTCACCCGTACCATAGAAGACAGCAGTATTTTTATCAGCGCTGTTCAGGTCTTTATCAAAATAATAGAGGTATTGTTTGGCCTGCGAATAGCCTGTAGCAGCGAGACACAGCAGGGTTAGTGATAAAATGTATTTCATAATAGTTTTGATAAGCTGAAAATAAATAATTTTTTTATTCAAAAAGAATCACGTTGATAAGTATGTAGTGTAATTCCGTTTAACCCTTACATCTGCCATTTATGTAATCAAAAAGAAATGTTCGTTTGGATGATTATTTTTGTATCTCAACTTCACGTTTTTTCCAGGCAACTTCAACCGAAAATTAAAAGCCTGAATTGGCCTCAGCCGGTTCTTATTAATTATTTATTTACGGTAAAACAATTACAATGAAAAAATTACCAGCGCTATTTTTATATGCCATCGCGTATATAACCGTTGCCTGCTCCTGTATGCACAATGATCATGACACCAGCATTAATTACAAAGACAACGGCAGGTACTATTCAATGAAGGCATATTTTAGCAGGAGCCAAACAAGAAAAGTTGAGCACTACATGGATGACAGGATTGGCAAAAACAGCCACATGTCTTTTGTAAATTCAAAAATTGATGGTACCATCGCACTGGACAATCACGCAAAATTTTACATAAAAAAATATCCCGGTGTCCTCGAAATAAAAATGGACAAAGATGAAAATTCATACGAGAATTTCGATGAAATAAAATCAATGTGCCAGGGAATAAAGAAAGTGCTGACTGAGTAAGATTCCCGGCCAGGCCTTTCCTTTTTCAGGCTTATACATTCAAAAATGTTATGCGCAATCTTCACAGCAAACAGCCGGCGCCGGCGCTAACGGAGATGTTCGCAGAATACGATATTGACCAAGTTGCGATGATAAGGGCCTTATATTATCTGTTACAGCGACATCATCTTTGCCCTTTAAAATATATTGATCATACCGCGGCATCATTTCAACAGCCAAAACACTAAGGCCCGAATCGTGCGAAAGATTATATTGATCAAGCAATTGATTGATCTCTGCTTTGCTCCAGGAAACCTTGCCGGTTGAAGGCGCATCAAGGTTTATCTTTAAGCTGTTGGCTTGCTTTATATCCGTATATTTTTGCTGGTTACTTATAAATGCTTTTAGCCCGACATTGAATTTGTTTTGTAACTCAGGATCTATGTATTCCAGCTTCCGGTCGTCTAAAAGTATATTACGGTTTATGCTTCCATCGGCCTGCCTTGCTTGTGCATAAAGCATACACCATATCTCTGTTTTAGGAGGCTTGCTGGTTACATTCTTTCCATTGAATAAGGCAAGCGCATATTGGGCAGTTGCAGTAATCCCTTCCGTGGTTTGATTAACAAGACATTTAAGTGGTGGCGCCGGGTGTTGCACACCATTCACGCCTGCCTGTAGCCCGAAACGCCCTTGCGCCGTGCACCATATTTTTTCTGTATGGCCAACCCTCACTTCGTACTTAAAAAATCCAAATAGTTCATTTGATTCTTCATGAAGGCCGGGTGGTAATGGCAAAAGGTAATGCAGCTTTGATACACTGATTAAGGGATGGCCCGGGTCCGCCGTTTCCCCTTCCATAAATTGCATGCCATCTAACCCGGCAAAATCATTGCTTTCGCTTTCTGTAATTATCCTGATCAATTCCAACGGAATCGGTAAAGGCGGCTCTTCCTGTTTTATCAGCAACTGGTCCGGGTTTGGAAAGGCCAATAAAGGATCGGGCGCATAAGTGAGCACACGGGCGAAATATGTATCGTTAGGATCTTTTATTTCCTCTTCAAATTCCAGCCACAAATAACGTTTCCGGAAGGCAGTTTCCGAATACTCACTGTTATGCTTAAACGGAGATAATGCAATGCCTGCCGCTACAATCTTTGGAACCTGCGTGGGCACTGTTGTTACAGGTAAAACGATATTTGGCTGTGCAATTTCTTCTGAAACAGGATCAGGTTCGCCAAGTATATCATAATTGGTAAATAATGAATATTCTACATCAATTGTATTGGGAAATGGATGCAGTGCCGTTGAGGGTAAACCCAGTTCTTTCTTCGGCTCTACGGCATCAATAAAAACGATGCGTGTATAACTCCTGTCCGGCATGGATGCATGAGGTGCATTGTCTATTGCAAGACGGCTTGCTGTCTTTTTGGGCTGAATGTAGCCGACGGTTTCAGTAACTTCTGTATCATTTTCTCCGGTAAATTTCTTCGTGCGCCTTACTTCAATTCCCATACTATTCAAGCCATCCCAGCTCCAGTCACGGTTTACATTAAGTGAAACTACACACAGCCAGTGATTGAACAAATCATTTTTTGCAGAAAAAGTAAGGGAAGAATTATCAGGCGCCAGTGTATGCCGGATGCGGTTGCTGCAGCCAAAAACAATGCGCTCACCCGGCTTACCTATCAATGTCATCTTGGTTGATCCAACATCCAGTGCAGACGACAGGCGTTTGATGATGGATACTTGTTCACTCTCTTTTCCCTCAGCCGTTTCTTTGGTATTAGTTGCGAAGTTTTTTACCTGGATCGGATCAGGCTGAAGATATATTCCCCTTAACTCGCGTGAATCAAGTTCATTCAATAAGAAGTCGATTTCTTCGTCAGCTTGTTGCCTTACAAAAAATTGAATCTGCTCACCGGCATGCACGAGCTCTCCACCGATGTTTGTTTTATTAAATCCAAAATATTGAGACAACGGTGCATTCTTTTCTGAACACACAGGCACCAGTGTAATACGCACTTCCCGCGAAGTGGGCACAACTATTGGCGCATCGTTATCATCAATATTTAGCACAAAGGCAGCAAAATCCCCAAGGTCTCCCTTTGGATTAAAGATTGAATTTGCATTTTGGTACTCAAGTGCTATGGTAAATGCTTCGCTGGGATCATCAGCAAAATTTCTGAAGGTTGTGTACAACGGAAGGTAGGGCTCACGCTGGGTTGACGAGGCAAGGTTATCCATCAGCAATGATTTTACTTCTACTATTACCATCATTTTATCTACATCAGGATCAAAAAAACCCACGCCTCTTGTTTCAGTAACCTTGGCGCTGTCGGCACCGTCAGGGTAGAGAAAATTTTTATCATCAATCAATTTTTGAAAGGCAATATTTGTATCCATCTCCGTAAACAACAATGCAGGGTAACCTAATCGCGGACGAAAAACATCAAAGTTATTTCCCTGTAAATATTTTGAGCTCGTTACACCGGTAGGAATTGGAAGGCGAGGTAAAACCTGCGCTAGCTGAGGATCCAAAGGAACCAAAGTAAGTTGCTTGGGGGCAATATATCTTTTCAAAATAATGCCAGAAGAAGTTTTCGGCGCATCATTTATTTCTCCTTCTTCCAGCCGTGGGCCACCACCCGTGAGGTCTGAAAGCCTGACACGAAACTCATATTCGTGCCCATATTTCAATTCAAAATTTTCGGGCAGAACCGCATCATACAGGCCGCCTTTTTGATCTGGCTTTGCAGTTATGTTATCCTTATTGTTTTTATTTGTGTTGGAATAAGATCCTGGATTTGCCAGCACGCCTGTTCCATCCAGTTCCGCTGCTTTATCATCAGGCAATACAAGAGATTGTCCATACCATTGCGTAAAATAACTTGGCAGCCAAAAATCTGAACCTGCCGGTGCATTGATTTTTGTTGGGAAAACCTGCACGCCTGTTTCAAGTTCTTTTCCGCGGTCTGAAATGAATTCTCCGCCCAGCATTAAACCGAATTTATTTCTCACCCGCGTCAGGGAACTCCAAGGCTCATTGGGATCAGCCGGTTGCCTGGTTTCGCGCACATCCACACGGTAGGAGAATACGCCAAGAGGTGCATCCACACGTTGGTTACCCGGTATGGTTGGGTCAGCAAGCCATTGCCTGTTTTGCCAGATCAGAATTTGTTCATCATCCCAGCCAAGCCTTATCCCCAATTCCTTTTGTACATGAATTTCATCGGGCTGTTCAGCTAATATGTTAGCGCTTACCGGCTGCATGGCATGCACAATTTTCGCATAGCCGTCATCGTAATCTGCGGCTTCTATTTTCAGTTGATCAAATTGTCCTTTAAGATCAGATGGAGCCGACACCACGGGAAATAATATGGCACCAAAAAGTTGCCTCGGAACCGCAGGGTCAATTTGCGGAATGCGGGCTGCATAAATTTTTAATTCTTTCTCAATGTCTGGCGCCGTGAGCCCGATGGAATATTCCGGTGCGATCGTATTCAGGTCAAAATAAATCCAGCCGCCATTTTCAAAATAATTTGCATTTGGTAATGTTATATTCAGCCGGTATAGAATACCGATGCTTTCAGCCAGGTCCTGCTGGCGCAAACAAAACGCAATTACCCTTCCCCATGAAATTTTGTTATCGGTCCTGGGAAATAACGGGTCTTTTACGCCCGGCTTTTTCATGGCACATTGGTAACTGTCATCAGTCTTTGCGTAAGGTGTTCTCGGGTTGGTAAAGTTGAAGGAGTTACGATACGATTCGGGTAAATATTTTTTTATCCCTTCAGAATCCATTTTAGGGGCACCAGCGCCTTTTGGAAAGGGGTCTATCTCAAATTGGCCCGCAAGCCCTTCATATTTATTGGGAAGATTCCCGGGGAAATTGATATCGAAAGGAGGCTTATCTGTAGTAACTGATTTGAATGGATAATTCTCCAGGCCGCTAATTAAATTCAGCCGGAGGTCCGGCTGTGCATTTATGAACTGCGGCAGTTGAATAGTAGCCGCGGGATTATCCATTTGAGGAAATGGAATAGTAACACTTAAAGAAGGTGTAGTTGGCAATACCAATACATTTACTTCAAGCTGGTTTCCATCAATACGCTGAGGGAAAGTCAGTATTCTTAATTTTTCGGGAGCCATAACTATTTTTTAAAAAAGAATAATATTGTTTTTTGTCAGGCAATCTGGCGGGATTCACTCCAATCATCGTGATAGTCAATATCAATTACCCAAAGCACACATACATCAATGGAGAACGAAACTTGTACCGTGCAATAACAGTTGCCACCATCAGTTAATTCTTTATGAATAATTCCCTGGGCTTCTATTTGTATGCAAACTGTAACAAGGCCGCCGCATATTTCTACCGAGCCTTTGAACAACAAGCCGGCTATCACATCAAGCGCCTTGGTGCCAAGGCTCATTCCCACACTTGCCATAAACAGCACATGTGCATTTCCTACAACCGGGTAACCCACAACAAGCTCAACGCCGAAACCAAACTTCATATATACTGTAAGGTTACCGCCGGTATCTGCTGATATTCCGAGATTAGCTTGCCCAACAGCGTACACACTCGCCAGCGAAACGCTGAAGCACATTACTTCGAGCCTTGCATAAAATTCAATGTAAGCGCCACATAAAGGAAGATTTGAAGAAAGGTCTTTAGAAACATTAAGTACTTCGTTGAAATAGAACCCGACTTTTAACCCGGCCTCCAGTTTCATAGGTGTATTCGGTGGCTCAGGCGTGGGAAACTTAATTACAGGAATTTCTTTGGAAGTGTTGAATTTATATTCCCAGTTATCAGGTGAATTACTCATGCCTACTTCCATGCCATCATCAAAACTATTACCGGTTAATGTAGCAAGCACTGCCAGTATATCAACCATTGGTTTCAATGCTGCGCCGAATTGAAGTTTGGGACCACCATATTTTGAATCGCTTCCGCTTGCCGCATTAAAATCCCCCTCTACATACAGTATTTTTTTGAATAAAGGATCCGAGCCAAGATCAATACAAACAGTGACGTTGCCCATAGCAGCCTTCCATGTATCAGCCAAAGCCGCGGCTGAATTTATTCCGAGTGAAAGATTACCACCTCCGTTTGCATTTTTATATTGTGCATAGATGCGGACTATATCCGGCTCATTTATAAATTCATATTCATAATTGGCGGGGAGTAAAGAACCCATGGGAATTTCAAACGGCTTATTAGCAGCATCTAATAATTTCATCAGACCCTCTCCAAATATATCAACCGACTTTTGCGCAGCAGTCAAACCGAGTGCATTAGCCACATTTGGGAAAACACCTTTGGCATTTAATAATTTATAGGCGTCAGCAAAGTAGGTGTTGTCACTAAGCAGTTGCTTCTTACCGGCATTTAAAGCAGGCGGTAGAAACTGGGGAATATTAAACAACAACTTTTGCGTGCCTGTTGATTGCAACACTCCATAATTGTGTCCGTCTGCTTCAGGTTTAATGATATCCGCCGGATCTGCAATACGGTACCTGTCTGAGCCTGGAAAACTCACTTTCTTTTCATTTGGTTTAATGAGCGGTACCAGTTGCCCTTCTTCTACCGGTTTTACATCTCCTGTATTCCGTATGTGCTTTACAACAGACCATGAGCCATCTTTTGGCAGGATGAGCGAACCTCTTGCTGCAGTTGCAAAGACATAATTTCCGGCTATATTTTTTGCGGGGTTTATGTCCACTCTCGCAAGACGCATGCGCTGGTCATTGCCCGCTATATCAATAATAGAATCCACCGGGCCGCCAAGAGATCCGTTTTGGAAAATCAACAGTTGAGCTAATGTTTTAGGTGCAATCATAATGCCCGTAGGAGCAAGCTGCACATAGCCCAGCATCTTTTTTGTCATTACACGGAAACCACCTTTTTGGGTATCTTTCGTACCGCCACTTTTTACATTCTCAATATGCACATCGGCATCAAAGGCTACGGCCTGCAGCTCTACTTTTATAGGGTCATCGGGGGAATTGATTGGGAGGAGAGTTTTCCACTTTACCATGTCTGCCGGCGTGGATGGCAAACCGGTATCTTTTAAAGTAAAAGTCATTGGCGGAACTCCACCGGCAGGATAATCTTTTATTTCACGCACATTGGAAACGCCAAGCACTGCACCGGGATGGAATTCATAAGGTTCAGTTACTGATATAGAACTGCCGTCTTCAAATTTTACTTTGTAATCACAATCATAGAACGCGTCACTTTCTGCTTTCCAGCCGGAATCTGAACGATACACATACCCGTTGGGTGAGCGCATTAGCGTGATCGTGCGAACCACATGCACGCAGCCGGTTGCCATGTACATTACACTGCGTACCTGCACTACTTCGTGGGCCGTTCTTCCCATCAGCACATCAAACTTCGCCTGGCTTACAGCGGCAATAGCGGCGGAACTGTCTATCCAATTACTGAACATGGATGCACCATAACCTGAAAACTCAATTTTTTCAAGCGGAACTTTCGCCGTTGGTTGTCCCTGTTGAAATTCATTATTGTAAATTTTACGTACTGCTTCTCCAAGCGTACTACCTGTTGCAGGTATTCCAAATAAAAACCATTTTATATTATCATTTAACTGTATGGCCCATCCATTAAAAGTTCCAGGACCGGTTGGCGTTTTTTTCCCCGCAATCGCCTTTACTTGCAGCCCACCATGAAATTCATTAAACCAGGGCCTGTGGAATGTAAGTTTTGATGATGTCCCGTTTTTATCGCTTGCTTCATCTCTTGCAAAATCCGCTTTTGCCAACATGCCAAATGGTAGTGTGAATGAAGCATGAAGATTCCTCGGCACTGTTTTATCATGATACTCTTTTAAAAAATGTGTTGTAACAGGCAACGGTGCTATTGGCACCAGGTAAGGGCTTTCCGAAGAAAATTTTGTAGGAATGCCATCGTTGTCATAAACCATTAATCCCGGCAACACGGTTATGGTATCTGTTTGTGTGTTTAAGATTGTGATATAGCCATTCACAATAGTGTCAATTATAGATTCGTAGCCAGCCCATACATTGGCAGGCAGAGATGCTATTGCCGTATCCGAAATGAACTGGATAGTGTCTTTCAGCAATTTTGCGATCGCCTCAAACCCCGGCGGAGCCGCCTTCTCTAATGCGGTGTTCAATACAGGCTCCCAGGAAATTTGCGGCAAGGTAACTGCACGCAATCTTGTACCGGTTGAGACTACATCTAAATTATCGATACCGAAAGGGACATTGGCTTCTATTGTTGACGGCGGAGCCAAATATGCACTCCGCAGGTTATATTCACCATTGGCGTCGCGCTGCACCCCTATCGGGTTACCAAAGCTCACACCCATCTGGTCTGCGTGGGTCGATACATCAAGTAACGTAAAGAAATCTGCTTCGGCTATCGAACCTAATACAGCATCATCTGGAGGAATATTATCCGGAACAAATACTGAAGCAAATCTGGCGGTTTCAAGCGGCCTGTCTAACACCTGCAAGGCCGCGTCAAATGCATTTTTTATTGAGGCTCCAAAATCAGGCGGTGCTTTAGTTACTGTTTTGTCTTGATCAACCGCATATATATAGCTGTTAAACTCTCCTGTGGCGAGCTTCGTGGTGATAAGTTCCCTGAGGTTTTGCTTTGAAGAAGGAGAAGTGGCGGCTGTGTATGCTTGCCCTATATCACTTAATTTATAGGATGACGCTGCAAAGTTCTCCGGGGCTATCACGCTGGCACCAAAACTTGTACCAGCACTCCGGAAATTCTTAGCCTGCACATTACCTCCGGCAAGAACAACTACACCAGGAGTTTGCTGATTTTCCGGCGGAGCCGGCGGCAGGTAAGGATGATCATAATCTGCAAAATGAAAGTACAATGTTGCTGCTTCCGGTTCAGCCCATTTGATAAACGCGGCAAGCGCCAGGTTAATATTATCTGATGAAAAGGTACCCCGTTGCTGCCGTAGGCCAGGCTTATAATTTGAAACATACGGATCCGGCAACGTAGGCAAAAGAAGGGAAATGCCAAACTTCGTGGTTACAAGACCGTTAGTTAGCTGTTCATCGCCTTCCAGTGTTCCTTGTATAAAAAAACTGTAGGGCGAAGTAGTATTAAAAAGCATGTTGCGTAAAGCAATAGAATATTTTTTATAGCCTTCGGGATTGGTAGCAGTAGTACCATCTGGCTTTACATCAAACCATAAATTGGTATCAAGAAGCAATGCTTTAAATACATTTCCTTTCTGGCTGATCATTGTAAGCGCCACCGGTGATGCTATTTTAAAAGGGGCTCCGTCTGAAGCGACAGGCCTGTCCAGCTCAGCTTTAAAATTGCAAAGAAAACTCACGATCTCAGTACCATTTGAATTGCTGATAAAGACAAATGGAAAAGAGGCTGCCAGCGACATTTTTATTTCTGATTGAACACCGGGATTCTTATTTTCCCAAAGTTTCCATCTTTGTTTTCCATACATATTATCCGCGGTGAAATCAATAACGGATAGCATGCCCGGCTCCGCAATAATAAAGGCATTGTTTAGCAAACAGGCACCTCCCTTTAATCCTTTCCACGATGCCTTTAAACCTGGCTTAAGATTGATACATATTGCTCCCGTACCGGCTGCATTTCCAAGCTGGGCCGGATCAATCTTTGCCGCCGGCAACAGCCAACCGCTGTTGGCCGAAATAGTTGCAGAAGATGAGATAGTTGCCAAAGCAGATTGTGATGTGTGAATGAAGAACTTATCCGGTTCCTGCCCTGATGATCTTACAACGTAAGGAACAATTATTTGCTGCAGCAATGGCTGCCACTGTGGTATTCCACCATGAAAAGAAAGCGTTGTTTCGCAGCCAAATGTGACACAGCTTGCATCGCCTGCCGTTAGTTTACTATTGCTTAATGTATATTCAAAGTCTAAAGTTTGAGGCAACTGCACTTTAGCTTCAGCGGCATCCATGCCTGCTTCTGCTGGTGAGTTGCTCACCGCATTTTGATCAAGGTCAAGGTGTAATACCACTTTCGTTGAAAGAGCAGAAAACAATTTCGAATCTGCAACGCTTGCATCCAGGGCAAAATTAAGTGTACCGCCTTTTATCTTTAAGCCTGTATAATAGCCTGCCTGTGCTGCGTTGCGGGTGATAAAATTAGAAGCTATCCATACGCTGCCGGCGGTGATTGTATAACTTTTTCTTTCAGTAAGAAAACCTCTTATTGGCACCAGCAATACCGGGTAAGGCACACCGGAAATAAACACCTGCACGGTATGTATGGCGAAAAAAAAGTCGAAATAAAATTCGGAACCATGCTTGTCAATAAATGGCCCCAGCGTTTCACTTGCTGCCATGCCACTGGCCCAATCAGCTACGGAATTTCCGAGAAGGTTGCTGCGCAAAGAAGTTTCGCGGCGGAATACCAAAGCGGGTGCAACATTTTTTGTTGCGGCCTCTTCAAACAGATCATCAATATGGTCAAGGCGATCAGTAGATTCCAATTGTACCGCCTGCGTTGCCACATGGTGTAAATTAGTTCCGGTAATAGTGAAGGCTGGATTCTGAACCAATTGTTCGGTCAGTTTGCGTTCGAGCGTTTTGATGGCTTCGGCCTGGTGTTTGGAATCCGCCTCGAGGCTGCCGGTTACCTGCTTTAGCTGTTGCAATAAATACAGTTTATCCATAAAATGTTTTGGGGTGAACAATTTTAACGATACCTGGAAAGAGGAAATAATGGAAGTGAATTTGATAACCTTCAGTAAGAAAAACCTGTTGCACTGCTCCTTTATAAAGAAATGTAAGGGCCGAATATTTGCTTTATAAAACCAACAGATAATTCATTCCCGGGCGGGTATCATAATTAGCAAAGAAAACGGAGACGTTGAATATTCTTAATCGATGTTACTTAAATTCTTTAACCAAATTAGTACTAATTTTTATAAATCATTATTAATTTTTGTCACATAAACCGCCTGGCATCAAAGTGATTAACGTATATTTTCAGGAACGCAATCCGCTATAAACAAGTGACTTATTTTTTAGAGAAAATCATAGAAAGCGGCAAGACAGGCAGGCATTTCAGCCACATATTATAACATGGCTAACCTTTCCTCAAACCATTTTTCTGAACAATACATTTTTCTAGAAATGAGTTTTTGCTATCTTATCATGTATGCCAGGTATCTCCTGCAATGCAGCACTGCCGTAGTATAAATAGTATTCTGCAGTAAGGGATTTTGATTGTACGGCAGGGTCGGTCGCAAGCATTTTTTCTGCCTCAGTTTTGCTGTCTGTGTTCAAAATGAAGATGCCTTCATACTGCATATCATTCTTGCCTAGCGGGCCAGCCACTACCATCTTATTTTGCGAAGCAAGCCATTGAATATTTTTCATGTGCCCGCTGAAAATGCTGTCTAATTTTGCAGAATCAGTGATGTTAGCCGGGCCGGTTTTGAGTATCACCAAATAATATTTTTTCATACCGTAACTATCAGCATGAAGCTTTTCTGCAAGCACAGAATCGTAGGCGTTAGCAGTGTTTTGCGCATGCAATTGATTAATAATCGCAGAAAAGAGTATTACCAGCAAAATAGATTTCATAACATGTATTTTTAAAACTAAAGTAATCAAAAGGCCTTTCTGCGGACTGGCTTTTTTATAAACGGTTTGTTTGCTATTCATCTATAATTATTCTGTTTAATAATTTTGCGATTACAAATCGCGGGGTGATAGCTTAATTGTAAAATTAGAAAAGTAGTTCTGCTTCTGTTTCCTAAAGCCTGATAATAAAAAAGCATCCCGGTTTCCCGGGATGCCTTAAAATTTAGTGGTAATCTTATTTCTTTTTATTTGCCTTATAACGCATATCGGCAGTGCCATCCTTTTTAGTGGGACCCGCAACGGTAGTGGTTTTGGTGGTCACCTTATTCTCCTTCATGCGCATATCCTTTGTGCCATCCTTTTTTAAACCCGTGGTATTTGTCTTTACCACTTTTTCCTGTTTGGTTGTAGCCGATGTAACTGGAGCACCTTTTTTATCCGTGCTCTTTACGGTAGCCGTCATTTTGGTCTGCTTCTTCGCGGTTGTTTTGGCAGGAGCCTGCTGGGCATTTGCAAAAGATAGGCAGGCGAAAAACATGGTTACTGCTATTAGTATTTTTTTCATTTTATTATTTTTATTGATAAGTATTATGTATAAATGGACATGGTTAAAACAACCAGGCCCGTTAAGAAGAAAAGAATAATTGATCAGCTAAAGAAAGATGGGGGGTGACTAATATCTCTCGTGAGACGGTAATGATAATTATTTAAGTAGGCCGGATAGCCATTTGAGTCTTGTACAATTTGCAAACCAGCCTGTAAAGGCATTTCTACTTGCTGGCATATTACCTGCACCTGCTTATGCATTTGCAGCTCCCTATGTGGCCGGTGCTTTTGCTCAGGGATAGCATTTTCGATTTGCATTACCACCTCCGCAACAAATTCCACATAGGTATCCACATAATTAAAATCGGTGGCCGGAACAGTATTGTTGATTTGAGTTGCAGGAACACCAATGCTCATGTTCAATACCTGGAGGGCAATTATAAAAAAAATAAACCTGGCGAACCTGTGGTTCTTTTGTATTGGCACCTGTTATAATTATTAAATAAATCTAAGGTGAATTTTGATAATAAAAATATAAATAATTTTTCCTGTGGTGCGATTACACCCATTTGTTTGTAGAAGATTTTTCTCCGGATTTACCTGTAATGAAAAAAAAGGCTATCCCCATTATCATCTTATTTGATCAATGAAATAAATTAAATTACAGTAAACTTCATAAATAACAGATGCAAAATCGTGTAGACCCTTTAGGCAATATCATCAGCACCAAAGCACGTGGTATATGGATGGGCAATCGCGGGCAGTTACATGACGACACTACGCAAATATTGCGTCCCTTTAAATTAAAGGCATGGCTTACCTGCGTGCTGCATTTTAAAGCAAGACATAGAAGTGTAATGTCGCCAGGCTTATACACCGAACTGTTCTTTTTAGATGAAACCACGGCTTTTGCTGCCGGCCATCGCCCTTGCTGTGAATGCCGGCGGCAGGATCATTATCGTTTTAAAATGTATTGGCTAAAGGGCAACCCGGAACATGATTTTAAAGAAGGCACATCAATAAAACAGGTTGACGCAATCATGCATAATGAAAGAATTAACGGTCGGGGTAATAAAGTGACCTGGCTTGATAACATAGATAACCTGCCCGGCGGCACATTTATTTTTATGAACGGGCAACCTTACCTGTTAGCCAACCAACATCTTTATCATTGGACACCTTCGGGGTATGATACCACTTTGCCCTTACCAAAGAATGAGACCGTAACCGTACTTACGCCAAGGTCTGTTGTAAACACTTTCAGCGCAGGATACCTGCCGCAAATGAGTATTGGTAAATGATGTGTCAGCTTAATTATCTTAACAGGTTTACAACACCTTTTAATTGTTGCTGCTTATTGTTGTCGTCCGTGTACCATATGGTCCACACATAGGCGCCTTGCAATGAAGGCACACCTTTCCACATTCCATTCCATCCGCTGGTAATGGTATTGGTCTCAAAAACTTTTTCCCCCCAGCGGTCATATATGATCATGTTGAATTTATTTACCGGGAAGGGATATTTTAATTTAAACACATCATTCAAGCCATCCCCATTAGGCGTAAAGGCGGAAGGCATTATAATATTGCAAATGCCCGAAGTAATAATAACAGAATCTTTGTATGAGCCACATTCGTTGGAGGCAATCAATGTATAAATCCCTTCTTTTGAAATAGTAAATACCGGCGAAGCGCTTCCATCCTGCCAAAGCAACGACGCATTTGTATTAAGCGATGGTTTCAAATTGTATTGCTGCCCGGCGCACAAGAAGGAATCTTTGCCAAGTGTAAACAAAGGCAACGCTTTATAACTAACGAGAATGGTGTCTGCTGCGTGGCATTTATTTAAATCAACGGAAACAAAATAGGTACCCGCATTATTTACAAGGTAGCGGGGTGCCGAGCTTCGATCCTGCCATAGATAAGTGGCATTGTTATTAAAAGCATCCAGTTGTAAAGTTTGGTTTTCACAAAGCGTAGTATCATTGCCAAGTCGTACTACCGGGGATGGATTGTAAACGATATTGATCGTATCGGCCTTTGCACATCCCTGGCGGGAAACCTGCAGCCAATAAGTCCCCGCCTGCGATATAGTGATCGAATTAAGTGCACTTCCTGTGTTCCATTTGTAGGTAGCCTGCTGGAGATTAAAGCTCAATGACAGCTGCTGCCCCTGGCATAAGGCCGTATCATTTCCCAGGGAGAATAACGGTAAAGGATACACGTTAACCACCTTCAAAGTATCATAGGAAGAACAACCATTCAAAGTTGCTTTTACAGCGTAAGTGCCTTGCTGGTTTACCGTTATTTTCTGATTCTGTGAACCGGTGTTCCATAGCCAGGTATCAAACCCCGGCCCCGCATTTAGCGTAACAAACTGACCCGCACAAAAACTGGTATCATTACCAAGGTTAATAGCAGGAACATTTTTTATACTCACATACAGCGAATCGCTTGCAAAGCATCCGGGTGTTTTTTCTGCAATTACTTTATACCATGTATTCATGGATGGAAATACGTTTACAACCTGCGCAGTATCGTTACTTATATTATAAGAAGTCCATTGGTAATGTATAAATCCAGGCGGGGCGGCAATATTGACCGTATCATTTTTACAAATGAAAAGATCAGGGCCTATATCAAATGGTATAGGCGGATGTGAAGCGACTACAACAGTATCTGTAAATGAGCCGCCACAGGCATCCCTGGTTTTTACATAATACTTTCCGGGAGCTGTAACAATAAAAGTTGAATCAACGGAGCCATCCTGCCATACATAAGATGCATATCCCTTTTTTGCATTTAGCAAAATAGAATTACCCGGGCATAGCACCGTATCTGGCCCCAGCTCTAATAAGGATGGCGCCTGCAATACTGTAAGGCGTACCGAATCAAGTAAGGTTTTGCAACCTTCAATGGAAGCGGATATATATCCCTGCCATGGCTTGGAAAACGTAGCGCTTATGGTGGAGTCATCTAATTTATAAAAAGAAGAAATCGCCGTGGTATCGTAATTCCACAATGGCATAGCGCCACATTCCTTGTTCTTTTTAATCGAAATGCTTACAATGCTGTTAGCGCATATCGTATCCCGTGAGACCAGGAGTTTTAATGAATCACAAAAGCTTACCTGCTTACAATTGCTGGCTATCACGAAACTATCATTATATATACCATCAAAGGGCCTGTAATTCTCCGTAAGCACATCGCTAACAACACTGTCCACGTAGAGATTTACATTATAATAATATTGCTTTTCGACAAACGTAACGGTGGTATCATTCCCTAAGCACGACCCGGAAGTATCAGAATTATGCAGCTTCACAAATTCAACATCGTTAACGTTGGCCGCGGAGTCGCCAATGAAATTAGTAATGATCTGTCCCCCGTCATCCATCTTTAAAAAATTAGAAGACCATGCTATGCCAAGTCCCCTGTATGGAACAACTCTTTCTTTGAGAATTTGCCCGTTTTTAAAGCTTCCATATAACACATCCCCACTCCAACTGGTGATATAATTTAATCGTATGAAAGCTGCGCTTCCATCATCAAATACTGTTGTAACCGTATTGTAGGAATTGCTTGCCGTAGCAGATCTTAGAATGTATGATTGTACAAACTTAAGGTCCGGTGTGATCTCGATGATACCGGCATGTGTAGGTATTTGCGTTGTATCAAAAGTAGAACCATCAGATGCGCCACTACCAAATAAAGCAAGATTCCCGTTTTGCAGCTTTACCGTATTATCAGCATAGAAGCCATGCCAGAAATCGCCCGTGGGCGATACAAAAGCGGTTGTACTTATTGTATCACCGCTAGCCGGATCCATTACTATTCCAACCGGTAGTATGGAGTTGCCAGACAAAACTCTTCCGAGAAATGTTACACCCTGACTGGTTATATTTACCCCATTTAGCCTGGGATAAGCTCCTATGCCATAAGCCCTGCTCCATATCACATTTCCAGATAAATCCATTTTAAAACCAAGCCCCACACGGGGTAAGGCGTCATACCGAACATCTCCACACAGGTACATATCTCCTGCGGCATCCTGCCTGCAATCAAGAATATCTATGCTACCACTGGTAGTGTCTACATCCCATAGCCTCGTTTTAAAAGTCTTTTCCCATATAAGTCTACCGGTGGCGGTTACCCGCAGCATCATCAGGTCATTGCGCCCGTTGTAAGGCATCGGAATATCCATATTACCTACGAGCAAAATACTATTATCATTTAATTCAAATGCCTTATACACATCACTAAACCTGTTTGGAAAACCAGCCTTTATTAACCGGCTCCAGATAGTATCGCCCTGTTGTGTGCATTTAATAAGGTGAGGCCCGGCTTCAAATGTTTGATAGTTATATTCCCAGCCTGGGATAAGTATATTTCCATCCCTTGTTTTTGTGATCCAGTCATTTGCAAATGCTACCGGGTCTTTCCTGTAAACAAGCCGTACGCTGGTATCAATACATGTTCCGCCCGATAAGCTTCTTGCAGGAATTGACGGAACTACCAGCGGCTTATATGCTTTTGTGCGGCCGCTTGTTACATGTTCATTATCCATACCCGGTTGGGCGTGCAAAATTCTATTGTCTTTGTCTTTTGATAATAAAGAAAGTGAGTGTAGCCGCGTGTTCATTGCAGAATCCATTGCCCGGGTATGTTGTAACACCGGAGACTTTTGCACTTGCGCAAAGCCTGCGGGGAGTATAAAAAGCATATACAAAACAAAGAGGCAGCTTAGCTTTGGCACGAAACGTTGTTTAAGCAGTTGTAATATTCAGGAAATATAATTAATAAAGCGATGCTCCAAATAATAACGGAAATCTTTTTTTAATAGTGTTCCGAAAGTTCGTTCGCCTGCTGTTTTATTTTGCATAGAAGTAAGAGGCAATGCAAAGATTGCTGAAACACTTCACGGAAAAGACGCTAAGAAAGAAAAGCCATAAGGCAAATTCAACAATATTTAAAGGGTATGCCACTCAGCATAAAGCTCCGGTGGCGCAGGCCGGGTAAACATGCGGAATCCTGTTTCTTTTTGTTCAAGCAAAAAGAAAAATAAAAGAATTGTAATGCAAAAACAAATACGACTTCAAAGAAACGTGAAATCGTTAAACCGGTTTTATAAAATAATAATTGATGGCAACCACACTGCAAAAAATTATTGCATAAAAAAGGCTATAGATTATCAGGCTTACCACGGTGCGTCCTAAAATTGAAAGCTTTTTGTGCGTATTGAAAAACTGCATTAATACCCACACCAGCAACACGAGGCTTATGATATTTTCCACGTTGGAAAAATCCCTTAAAGCCGGTGACCCGTTCAATGCATACACAAACGGGAAAAGCACGATATGCACGATAAGGCTTTGCGAGGTAATAAATGCATTCAAAATAAAATGCTCCACGTAATTATATCCCCATTTTCTAAAAGCGACGTAGGTTCCAAATGCGGCAAACGGCAACTGCGCCAGCGCTATCACCTCGTAATGCTCACCCATCCATAAGATTACGTTTTCTACTATATTGTTTAAGTCTATAAACGCCTGCCCCGAGCCGGAAACCTTGACCGCACCCTTCAGCATTTCGATATGGAAAATATGGTACAGGAGTGCATACACGCCAGACAACACCAGCACCATAGATATGGGTTTGAAATGACTAACCCTCTTACCTGCGAGATATTCCCTGGTGGTGTGCCCCGGGCGGGTAAAGAGTTCTTTGGTAGTAAATATAATGCCCTTATCAAAGTGAAAGAGCCCGTGCTGTATATCGTGCCAGAGGTAGTGAAAATTCATGGCATGCGTTTCCGCTGCCTGCCCGCAGTTGTTGCAATAGCTGCCCTTAAATCTATGATTACAGTTTTTGCAGGTTATCATCTCGCTGGTTTGGTATTGTTGCTGCTCTAAAGATAGAAGGATTACCTAAATGGAAAAATACTAAGAACAATAAAGCAATATCCTATTATTAGCAATCTGCATCCATCTACAATAATTGTAGAGAATAACATTAAAAGAAAGAACGCTAAGATTGAATACCTGGCAAAATTTCGGGCTGGTACTATTTTGCTCCGGCATTATTTGTCAAACCACCCGTTTTAGCAAATCATTGGCGAAAAAGAATTTTATATTCATTGTTTAAATAAAAATCCCTTTAAATTTTATAAAAAAAATTGAATTAGTAATGGCATAGTTCTACATAAATCATTCTTTCTGCGATGCAGACGTATCGGTTTTACAACAGAATTTATCATGCCTAAAAATTAATTCAATGAAAACAGTACCCTTTGCAAAATTATCATTAGCCGCTATTCTTTGCCTTTCAGCCTTTACCTTACCTGCGCAGTTTAAACTCTCCAATGTAGAACTGGGAGCAGATATCAACAACTTTATTTACCAGGGAGATCTTACTCCACCAAAAATTGGCTCCCTTAAAACCATGACATGGGGATTGGATATCTACGGCAGTTACAAACTCAATAGTAAATTCTCTCTCAAAACACAGCTCTTGTTTGGTAGCCTTAAAGGTGATGAATCCAGGTATTCAAAACCTGCCTACCGCCAACAGCGAAACTTTGCATTTACTACACCGGTTACTGAAATTTCTGAAAATATAGTATGGAATATTGTGCCGCCCGCAACACAAGGTGGTGCCCGGCTTACTCCTTACCTCTCTGCCGGTGTGGGTTACGCGTTTTTGCACATTCGCAGGGATTATAGCCGTTTTAACGCCGCTTACTTTGGCCCGGAATCTTTTGTTACCATTGGGTTGGGCGTAGATACCATACATAGTGTGCCAGGCGGGTTGCTGGTGTTACCTGTAAGTGCAGGCTTGCGGTATGCGCTTACCAATAAATGGTCGCTTAACCTTGAAACCACCTATCGCCTCAATTCCAGCGACTACCTTGATGGCTTCAGCCAATCAGCAAATACGGAAAGAAAAGATCACTTTTTCACTAATGCCATCGGGGTTATATATACATTCGGTAAAGCATCCAACATGCTTAAATGTCCAACGGTAAAGTAGGTTTGGATAAAGTGCATTAAAGCGCTATGAACGCGTGGGAGTTTGATGCAGGTTTTAGCGGAGGGTAAGAACACAAATCCCAAAACCAATGCAATATTTTTCCAAAAATCTCTTTAACCAGGAGGGCCGTTTATTATTCCATCGCGTCAATGGATATCTTATCTTTATTTAATTACCTGGTGTACCCAGGCCAACATCCTTTAAAAAGAAATTATGACGCCGGAAAAGCTCAGGGAAATTTCCCTCTTCGCCACACTCGGTCCGGAAGAATTGAGCGATCTGCTAAAGCGCCTCCAAACAGAAAAGTACGAGGCTAATACGGTTATATTATGGATGGATGAACCCGGCGATAAATTTTATGTGATTGAAAAAGGAGCTGTACGCATCAGCTATGCTAATACAGATGGTAAAGAAACCACGCTGGGTAAGCAGGGTGAAGGAACTTTTTTCGGAGAGTTATCATTGCTCGATGGAGGGCCACATACTGCCACTGTACGCACCATAAGTGAAACAACCGTGCTTACCATCAATCGTGCTACCTTTTATAGTTACCTCGATAATCATCCACAGTTTTCCCGCACCTTACTTGCGATAATTGTTGACAGGCTGCGCACCTCCACCACCAACATGCGTGAACATATTACCGGTAGTCACATCCTCCACGAGCAGCCCGCGTCTTTCCGCAGGCTGGTTGATAAAGCGGCAAGATTTGTCTCAAGCAGCCGTTTTCTTTTGTATGCGTTTATTTTCCTGGCAAGCTGGATTGGTTTCCATACGTGGTATTACGAGCGCTTTCACAGGAATGGTGTAAGCCTTACCGATAACCCTCCCACCTTTTTTATTTTGGGATTTATACTCACGCTTAGTTCATTTTTATTTACCATCCTGGTGCTTACCAGCCAGCGGGGTATTGCCGAGCAGGACAGGGTGCAGGCGGAGATAGAATACCAGGTAAACCTGAAGGCGCAGGCGGAAGTAATGCGGCTGCATTTAAAAGTGGATGAAGTGCTAAAGCAGTTGGAAGAAACCAATACTTCCGCGCAAAGTCGCACGGATAAATAAGACAAAAGGGTCTTTCTAAAATGTTTAGATCACACGCTGTAATAATAGTGCGAGGCCTCCTTACATGCCAACCGATTCCGTTATAAACTCCACGATAAAGGCCTTCACGGCAAACATTTCATTTTAGTTAAACAATTGACATTATTTATTTAAACTTAAATCTTTTGATCTTTTATTACTTTTTTTGTACAACTGAAAAAACGAAAATGAAAAAATCTTTGCTGATTCTTCTCGCATTTGTTGCCATGTCATTCGATACCTGGCAAACGGATTTTCAAAAAGCCAGGGAAATAGCAAAAGAAAAACATGAACTTATCCTTCTGAATTTTTCGGGTTCTGATTGGTGCGGCCCTTGTATCCGAATGAGAAAGGAAATTTTTGACAACGAAGCATTTACCCAAATGGCGGATAATTCACTGGTGCTGGTGAATGCAGATTTCCCCCGCAACAAAAAAAATCAACCGGATAAAAATATTCAAAAGCAAAATGAAGCCCTGGCAGATAAATACAATGCGGATGGCAAATTTCCGCTCACCTTACTGCTGGATGCTGACGGAAATGTACTGCAAACATGGGACGGCTTACCCAATGAAACCGCGGCGGAGTTTACAGCGCAAATAAAAAATATTTGCGATGATCGTAAGTGATACCACAACCTTATTGACAGAGTTCAGGAAGACCGAAAGGTTGATGGGCAATTCCTTTGAAATTACCGTGGTTGGCGAAGACGAACATTGGGCCTATGAGAAAATAGATGCAGCCATCGCGGAGATAAGGCGGATAGAAAAATTACTCACAACTTTTGATGATAACAGCCAGACCAACCAGGTTAACCGGGAGGCAGGTATTGCATCCGTACAAGTTGACCAGGAAGTGTTCGATCTTATCAGCCGTTCATTAAGAATTTCTTCAATAACTGACGGGGCTTTCGACATTACGTATGGCTCCATAGATAAGCGTCTTTGGAACTTCGATAAAACCATGACGGCCCTGCCTGGTGCTGCTACCGCGAAGTCAATGGTGCGGCTGATCAACTACCGCAATGTGATCTTAAACAAAGATGACTGTAGTGTTATGTTGAAAGAAAAAGGTATGCGGATTGGTTTTGGCGGAATAGGAAAGGGTTACGCAGCAGAAATGGCAAAAGCACTTTTAAAAAAAGAAGGCGTGCACAGCGGAATAGTGAATGCTTCAGGAGATCTTACAGCATGGGGCTACCAGCCAAACGGCCAGCCATGGACTATCGGCATTGCAGACCCGGATAATGCAGGTTTGCCTTTTTCCTATATGAATATTACCGGCATGGCTGTGGCGACTTCAGGTAATTACGAGAAGTATGTAATGATCAACGGAAATAAATATTCGCATACGATAAATCCCAAAACAGGTCTCCCGGTTACGGGTATTAAAAGTGTAACCATCATAAGCCCTAATGCAGAAATCGCCGACGCTATGGCCACCCCGGTTACCATCATGGGTGTAAAAGCAGGTATTAATTTAATTAACCAAATACAACACATCGAATGCATCATCATTGATGATGACAATAAAATATTTTCTTCTAAAAATATAAACCTGCAATGAAATACAAACTAACGCTGGCGGCCACACGAACAATAACTGCATGTTGCGCCGCCGCATTTTTGCTGGCGTCATGTAAACCGGTAAAGGAGTACCAAAAGAACAAGTTGAACGACGCTGAAATGATCATGGGCAACCGTAAGATCGAAAAGACTGAGTTGAACTTTCAAACCTATCGCGAAGGTTCTTCAGGAGCCAATGCCGGCAAGACCGGCGGTGGCTGCGGCTGTAACTAAAAATGCTTTTTATTCCAACAACTTCAGAACACAAAATTTAACAATGAAAAGAGTTTTCCTGACGGCGGCGGCCATGTTTGCACTTATCCAGTCTTATGCACAAACCAGTAATGATAGCACCGGCTTTCAAAGCCGTAAGCTTAAAGTAGAAGAGGTAAACTTCGTGTCAAGCTATTACAGCCAGGATGGAAATAATTCTTCCGTGACCGGCGGTATCGGCACCGAAAAATTAAGCGATATCGCAAACGTAATTGATATTAAACTTACCAAATACGATAGCAAGCTGAGGAAGCATACTTTCACGGGAGAGCTGGGTATTGACCACTATACTTCAGCTTCTTCAGATAAAATAGATGCGAAGAATATTTCTTCCGCTTCACACGCCGATACGCGTATCTATCCTTCAGTTTCGTGGAGTATGGAGAATGAAAAGAAAGGTACCACCTTCGGGGCAGGCATTTCATCTTCTACTGAATTTGATTACCAGTCTTTCGGGGCAAACATCAACTTTGCTAAAAAGACAAAAGATAAAAGTGGTGAATTCAGCGCCGGTGTGCAGGTATTTCTTGACCAGGTGAAGTTGATAGAGCCCATTGAGCTGCGCGCATCGCAGGGCGGCGGAGAGCATGAACAGTATGGTTCCGCTTCAAGAAATTCTCTCTCGGGTTCCCTGTCTTATTCACAGGTTATTAATGACCGGCTGCAGGTAATGTTTCTTGCAGATATTGTGCGGCAAACGGGCTATTTAAGCTTGCCTTTTCACCGCGTGTATTTTGCGGACGGCTCAGTTCACCAGGAAAATCTGCCCGGTACAAGACTAAAAATTCCTTTAGGTTTTCGGGCCAATTATTTCCTTGGAGACAAAGTTATTATAAGGACCTACTACCGTTTTTATACAGATGATTGGGGCATCAATTCAAATACGGCGAGTCTTGAAATACCCGTGAAGATTACGCCATTCTTTTCTATAAGCCCGTTCTACAGGTACTACAAGCAATCGGCGGCGAAATATTTTGCACCCTACGAGGTGCATACAGCGCAGGACCCATACTATGTCAGCAATTATGACTTGTCTGGATTCAACAGCAATTTTTTTGGCGCAGGCATCCGCATAGCACCGCCAAAAGGAGTGTTAGGCATACAACACCTGAGTATGCTGGAGTTGAGATATGGCCATTATACAAAAGACATTGGCATGAACTCAAACATAATATCCATGAACCTGAAGTTTAAATAGAAGGTGGTTAGAGAGAAATACCGTTCGCAAATTGATACCAGCCGCAAAAGAATTGATAGCTGATGAAGCTTTCAATATTTAAAAAGCCAGCCACCCAATACAACGCTCCGCCGGTGGCGCAGGCCGGATAAACACGCGGAATCCTGAGCAGAGCCGAAGGAGGTTATCCTTGAATTTTTGTTTCTTTTTGTTCAAGCAAAAAGAAAAGGAAAAGTAATTTACATCTCTGCTAAACCCTAAAATACCTGTAAGAAGTTGTTATAAGCCGATAGCTTACCCGCACAAAAAAACCCACATTACTGTGGGCTTAATAATTTAAATAATTCAGGGGTTAATTTTGCACCGGATAATTGGATAAGTATTGGATATTTCTTTGTCTATTGGTTATTGGTAATCGGAGGTATCGGATAAAAAAACAAGAAGTTGACTGATACCAGATTTTATAATTTTTCTATTGGATAATTGGATAGTGGTACTTTTCTAAGGATTTGGATTTTTCGATTAATGTTTCTTGAATCATCAATCAACTTCTGGTACAAAGATATACCGGCTACACCCCGCACACAAGAGCACTATCGCTCTATTATATAGTTACTGAATTTACTGAAACGATCGTATAGATACGATGGGTACATTCAAAAAAACACGTATAAAAGCACTCAAAAGTAATTTTTAGACATAGATAAAACCAGGTTCTATAACCGCAATTATTCTTGTTTAATTGCTTTTCGCGACACGAGATCTACCTCCTGTTTAAGTATCTCTTCAAGTTCATCTGTCAGGTCAATAAAGCGTATTCCAATTGTTTCTGAAAAATCTACCACCACATCTATGTCGCTTTTGCCGGAAACAGCAGTATCGCGGCCATAAGAGTCAAAGAGGGTAATAGATTGTAAAGCCATAACTTTTTTGCAAGTGGGGTTTTGCTTCCTGTAGCATTGAGATGATATGTTTACGACCCGCCATTAAATAAAAATAATTTTTTCTTCTATTAACTTTATGCGATGCAGATATGCACTCCACAATAACTGTCAACACTACAAAATGACGTAAGAAATCAATAGTTTAATTTCTTTGGATCCTGTTTATTGTGCCAGAAGGTTAATAACAATACATCTTTCTTTGTGGCGTAATAACGGTAATATAAGATGATGTATTTATTAATTGCCGCTTTTCTAACTTTAGGATTTTTTCGTGACGCAGGATACATTTCAGGATGGGCAGCTATCCTTGATATTATATTATTTGTTTGTTTTACAAAATTCTTTATTTCTCTTTCCGTCCATTCCTCAGCCAGGTAACTGATATTTTTATCAAAGGTTTCTTTAGCTTCAATTGTCCATTTAATCACGATATCCATTTCTTATATTTTTTCATCACTTCTTTATGTGATGTAACCCTGCCTGCTTGCGCATCTTTTAAACCTCTTTCTATTGAGGCCTTTGCTTCGTCACTTACATCATCCCACCAATCTTTTTGAGCATCCACTTCCAACATGGCATATACCATTTTTACTACTTTTTCATCTGCAGTATCTAAATACTTTTTTGCTTGTTTTTTCATTAAAGCTATTTCCTTCATGACATATATTTTACTACTGCAAAGTTATTATTAATTATAACAGAGATATTTTAATTGCAAACCCTGTGGTAAACTATTAATTTTCACTACTGGTTGTTTTGTAATTTTAGAATGGCAGATGTGGACTTCAAAGAAATTCGCAGAAAAATAACTTGCCTCGCTTTAGCGGATGGCAACAATTAAAGGCAAGTATACAAAGTCTATAATACCGGTGCGCCGTTTTTACATGCAAGGAATTTCGTTATAATAATAGTAAGAAGTGTTTACAACCCGCCAGCTTACCCACACAAAAAAACCCACATGACTGTGGGCTTAATAATTTAAATAATTCAGGGGTTAATTTTGCACCGGATAATTGGATAAGTATTGGATATTTCTTTGGTTATTGGTTATTGGTTATTGGTTATTGGTTATTGGTTATTGGTTATCGGAGGTATCGGATAAAAAAACAAGAAGTTGACTGATATCAGATTTTATAATTTTTCTATTGGATAATTGGATAGTGGTACTTTTCTAAGGATTTGGATTTTTCGATTAATGTTTCTTGAATCATCAATCAACTTCTGGTACAAAGATATACCGGTTATACCCCGCCTACAAGAGCACTATCGCTCTATTATATGTTTACTGAATTTACTGAAATGATCGTAGATATACGATAGCTAAGTTCAGTAACTACGCTTCACAGTAAGAACTATAGTTGCTGCAGCGGTTTGATTATGACAATCTTTAAAACATACTGTTTTCATTAAGCGATTTATCGGGTATTACCTGCAACACATCCCAGTGTTCTACAATTTTTCCATCGTCATCAAATCTGAAAATATCAATTCCCGCATAGTCTTTATCGCCGGGCCACTGTTGATAACAGTGCAGTACTACGAAACTGTTTTCTGCAATTACTTTTTTAAACTCCACATGTTTCCCGGGGTACTCATTGGCCATACGTTTAAAATAATCAATGAATGGTTGTTTACCGTTTCCAACGTGTGGATTGTGTTGTATGTAAACCTCCCCAACGTACATCTCTATTGCCTTCTCAGGCTCACACTGGTTGAACATAAGGTCATAAAAAGCAACCGCATTTTGTTTATTCAGGTTTGTGTCATTCATAAAATTTTCGTTTTTATTTCTTTACTGCTGTTTCTCTTCTCCAGCCTTTTGCGCCTATGAAGGCCGTGGCTGCCTATGTTCTTTTATCAATTTGATATTCAATTTTCTCTTGCGAAAGTATTTACATTTTAAAGGATACACGTACTGATTACCCGATGCTATTTCTTTACATTCCATCTTATGAACAGTTGCGCATTTAACGGACGAATTTTCTTATCGTAAACAGGTATCGTGTTCAACGGTAAAGTGGCAGAAGCACCTGCATTGAACTTCTTAAAAATATAATATAATTCAAGGCGGGCCGCCAGCATGCTCTTATTTATGTATTGCCAGTCAGCGGAATACCTGTCAATCTTATACAATGAATCACCTGTAATATTCCCGGTGTAAAAATTCCTGCTCTGTTTATCCAGCAAAGCCGTTCTGTTAAGAACGTAATTAATTCCTAAGGACGTACCCCAGTGCTTGTTTATTTCATAGCCCCAGGCAATCGTGCCGCCAAATCCTCCTATCTTATAAAGGCTTGTTGTATTAACCCCCGTATCTCTTGGGGCCGCAAACATTACCTCCGGTGTAAGTTGTTTATTCTTAATAAAATATTGCTCCTTAAAATTAAAGACTACAAATAACTTGCTCCTATGACCGATACCCTTGCCCATCCATAACTGCGGCAGCAACAGGTTAAAGGCATTCGCTTTTCCATTCGTGCTCTTACTATAGTTGGCTGTTCCCTGCACAGGAACAGGAACTTCCCATTGAAATCCATAATCTAAACCAGTCGTTTTTTTATTCGTGGTTTTCAATTTGCCGGTTGTCTTCATCTTTTCTTTTTTTGAAGAATCCATATCCATCGTTTGCTTGTTTAATTTTTGCAGGAAAGAAGAATCCAACTCAAGACGCGTTGTTGAAATTATGAATTGTGCAAGAGAAGAAGCAATACCTGCGACATCCGGGGCACCAATATTTCCCATGTTATTAACCAGGTCAGTATCGCCCTGATTCGCGCCGGTATTCAGAAGCGCTTTATGTATGCCTTTCTCAAAAATATCATTCGCCTGCCCCGGATTTGCAATCCCTGGTCCCGGACCAATCGTAGTGCCATTGCTATCAGCATCACCAGTAAAATCAGCTACTGTGTTTCTCCGTCCTTCATGGAGTACGCCCCTGTTGTTTTTCTTTTTATCACCTGGTAATTTACTTATGCGTTTTACCGTTGCTGGTATGTCTTTGCTTCCCGCAATATTTTGTCTATTGCTTTTGCCTGCAGAGATACTTCCGTTTGCAGGTGCCAAGGTTTCTCCGCCAGCATCCGCAGGGCTATTCGTGTTACCTGGCGGTACTGATTTCAAAGCTTTATCATTTATAGTAACATTTCCATAATTACTATCCTGTTTACCCAAAGCGCCGGCGTCATTGTCTGATGCTGTTGACGTGCTTTGTTGCTGCCCTGTTTCCTTTTTAGTTTGAATCACCTGTGCTTTGCTTTTGCTAACCTCTGTTGAACTTTCCCGGTTGTAAAGTAGCCATAGCAATGCAGGGACCAGGACAACCAGTGAAGCCATGTACCAGAAAAGTCGCCAGCCACGTGGCGTTCTGTGTTTTCCGGGCGACTGCGGTGGTTGCGATGTATCCAGCATTTTATTCATGGCCGCCCAAGCATCATCAGCCGGTACCCCCGGGGTTGGATAATTATCCTGCAATTGCCTGTTGCGAAATTTTCTATTCCTCACTTTTTTGCAAGTTTGGTTTAAATTTATTTTTTAGCCTTGTGCGGCCTTCGTTTAAATGCCACTTTACCGTACCCGTCTTCATTTCAAGTGAGTCCCCAATTTCTTTAATAGAAAAGCCCTCCCTGTAATACAGCACGCAAACAGCCCTGGTAGTTGCCGGTAAATACCGCACCATTTCATAAATGGTTTCCCATTCCTTTTCTTCGAAAGGATTAAAAAAGGCCGTATCGGCCAGTTCACCGGAGTAAACAAGGGCAGCGTCAGTTTTTTTATTTCTAACCTGCGTTAAGGCAGCATTTCTTACGACCGTATATACCCAATTGAAAAAGCTTCCCTTGCCTGCATCATACTGTTCTATATTTTGAAACACTTTCAGCATGCCATTATTTAATGCGGTTATTATTTCATGATTGTCTTCAAAGAATGTTCTGCACAACGCAAATAAAGCCGGGTAAAACTGGCGATACAATTTTTCCTGGCTTAATCGGTCCTGTTTTTTACAGCCCTCGATATAATAACTTTCGCTCAAATTTTAAAAACAGCCGCCCTGTAAGGGCGGCCCTGGAATTAGGTAATCAATAATTACAAGGTGGATGGTGATATCGTCACCCCACTCGTATAAGACCAGTTTATAGTGTAGTTGCTGCCTGCTTTCACCACCGAGCCTGTGTACGTAGTATTATTTAACTTTATTGCAAGCGTATGCGTACCGTCCGTCATGGGCAGCAGGTATGCAAAAGCGCCCGCCCTGGCAGTGCCTGTGGTACAGCCGGCAGGTGCAAATATCCCTTTAAAATTTATTGTGTATGCATCTCCTGCAAGGTTAAAATCTGATGACAGGTAATTAGTATTACAGGTATAGCTGTTCTGCGTAAGCGCATAAAAAATAAGCCCTGAGCTGGCTCCTGAGTCGAGTCTGGATACCGCGATACTTATTTGTTCCCCGGTGTTGAAAGGAAGAAGCGTTGCCGCAGCGGGTGGAGTATACACAGAATCTTCCACGCTCACTGTGGTGCTGTCGGCCTTCGTTCCTGAAGTAGCCACTACAGTAAAAGTGCCGCCTCTGCCAAACTTAATAGTTGCAAGCGAACCATTCGCGGTTAACTGGAAGGTGGTAGCAGGCTTAACATTCCATTTTATAGTATCCTGTGTGTTTGTGAAAGTGAAAAGCACCGGTTCACCTTTTTTTATAGCGATGGTTTTGGACGCGTTTAACAAACTGGAGTTGTTAACTGGATCTTTGGAGCACGATGCTATCATTACGAGCATGGCCGCTAAGGCCGGGAGGATTATTTGTTTCATAAATTTTGATTGTTTATATAGATAAACTACAAGCAGCGGCCTAAAGGTTAGGTTGAGCAAAAAAAAAATTCTTACCTGCACAAAAAGGGACATGGCGACCTCGTCTGGTGACAGGCGTATATACCAAAGAAATAAACCACTAAAACAGGGGAATGATTAAAGGCAAGAACGGTGAGATCGCCAATGATGCTGTGGCAATTAAAGTCTTGCGAAAGAGCTTTGCTTTTTAAGCAATGCGTTAACCCACCGAATAAAATTCCGGGAACCAGGTTGGCAAAGCAGGCCTACATTGAAATCGCCACGATAGGTATATGGCTGGCGAGGGCAAGTTTTTTGGTATAGATTTTAAAAAGCTGGTTTACAAAGCCCTGTTTTTTAGGAAGCGTAATTATCGCATCAATTTCTTTGGTTTCCGCAAAACTGATGATGCCTTCTAAAAAATCATAGGCATTTGAAAAATAGAATTCCGGGTTATAATCCTTAAGTTTAAATTCCATCTCCTCTTTTTCGATCTTATATGCTTCTGAAAGCTCAACGTAATGTTCACTGTCCACATTAAGGATATTAAGTTTTGGACTGAAGAAATCCAATACTTTTTTAAGAGAATCAAAAGGCGTTTTACGAGCTACATCTTTAAAATCTGAGGCGAAAAGTACCTTATTTATCTTTTTGAACTTTACATCAGGGGGAATGATCATAATGGGGGTGCTTATATTTCTTATCAGGTTGAGCACGTTGTCTCCCATAAGGCTACCGGCCATTCTGGTACTACCATTGATGCCCATAACCACCATATCTATGTGATTGCTTAAAACGTATTTGGAAATATTATCAATAAAAGAGCCTTGCTCCGATTCAATGGTGATTTGCTGATTCGGAGTGTTCTTAAGAAAGTCCTTTACAATTTTCAAATCTGCATCCGTTGCCGTCTTCCTGGCTTTTTTGTCGCTATCCTTCCATGTAGAAAAAATATCGTTTTTGTACACATGGTACAGAATTATTTCAGTTCCGGGCATATCTTTGGTCATTTCAATTGCATATTCAGCGGCACTTTCTGTTGGTAAGGAAAAGTCAACGGGAACAAGTAATTTTTTCATATACAAATTTTTACCAAGATAGCTAAAATAGCAACAAAAAAAATCCTCTAAAATCCGAAAAGTGAAAATCAGGAGGGTCTTTTTTTATATACCAATGGTTTTCGCTACAAACTCCACGATAAACAATTCCCCGGCAAACCTGATATTGCCTGCCCCGACGGCCAGACGGGGTTTTACCAAAACACAAAACCGTAATATTTGGGCATGCCTGCCTGCCCGGTAGGCAGGGCTGTTTTTGTCATGGACCTAAAGGTTGCAAATATTATGTCGTTCAAAAAACAAGAACCGAATGGTGGATGAATAAAATAAATGGTAACGAAATCAAAAGCGCTATGGCAATTAAAGCCTTAATAAAGAAGCTTTGCTCTTTCAAGCAATGTATTCATTTTTTTAATTTTTTTCGCAAAGGGAGAAACTCCTGTCGTGGCGGATTTATTCCCTGCTGTATAAGTAAGGCTCCTTATTCATATTCGGTTAAGTTAAATAATTATGATAAAGCAAAAAAGAATGGATCACTAATTTTGCCGCATGGCAGATGTGCACTCCAAAGAAATACGCAGTAAGAACATGGCTGCTATTAAAGGCAAGGATACAAAGCCTGAAATGCTGGTACGCCGTTTTTTACATGCCAATGGATTTCGCTATAAGCTCCACGATAAAAGCCTCCCCGGCAAGCCTGACATCGTGCTGCCAAAATACAAGACAGTAATATTTGTGCATGGCTGTTTCTGGCATGGCCATGAAGGTTGCAAATATTATGTTGTTCCAAAAACAAGAACCGAATGATGGCTGAATAAAATAAACGGCAACATTGCCAATGATAAAAAAGCTATTAAAGCTTTAAGGAAGAAGGTTGGAAGATTATTAATTTATGGGAATGTGATCTTAGCAGCATTTCTAAATTTGTTGTAACCCGCAGCTTTTAAGATAATTAAATATCGGATCATAAAATTCTGGAAGCCTTGTCTCATCTTGTTGATCACCTTCTGGAACAAATATTATCAATCCTTCTCTAGCTCTTGTCATTAATACTCTGTATGTATTTAAAACAAACTGATGGTCAATTTTGCTGTTGCTATTTTGCCAATGCGTGCCAGAAAATCTCTTAAAATCCCAATTGTTTTTGCCTCTTCTTAAATCTGCATCCCAACAAATACCTACCCAATCTAATTCTAAACCTTGAATCTTAAATTCTGTTGCAACTAATTCTAAATAGTAAGAAGAACGAATATCTTTCTCATCATTTAGAAACCATAAAGCTTCATCCAGTTCTTCTCGTACATTTATTCCATAAGGCTTTAATCTTAGTCCACCGGAACTTGCAACTAATCCAATTCGTTTTGTTCCTGCAATTTTATCTTTTAACCATTGCTTTGCCTTTTCAATATCTCGTGTTATAAATATTGGATATAAAGCATGTAAAGACGGTGCAAGCTCCAAAGCTTGTTTGGGATCGTTATCAATTACTGCATTAACCCAGGCATTAAGATTATCGGTGCGAAATGATCTTTGACTTACTTTCAGATGTAAAGCTTCATCCTCGTGAATAATGACGTTCTTAGGTAATTCCTGAAATAATGTTTGGCTTGAAGTAGAGGAATGTCCTAACAATAATTCTGGAGAAATATAAACTTCCCAATTAGAATGTGTGTTCTCTATCACTTTACCCCATTCTGCTATTCCTGCCTCTCCAGTATTTATTTCTTGACCTCCTCCAACCAAAGCAATTATTACAGCCCATCCTTTATGCCTGTCCATAATGTCAAATAAAAGTTCGGCTTCAGGCTTCTTTACAATTTCAAAAGCGTTTCTTTCTCTATTCTCGTTTTGCTTTGATTTATTATAGAAATGTGTAGCATCCCAACATCTTTGGGCTTCATCAAATACAACAATTCGTTCATTCGGAGCAGTTGGTTTACGCATCCCATCTTTAATAAATGAATGAAGATTTTGAATTTTTGCTTTTATTTTATGTTTAGAAATTCCTTTTGTTGGTCTATCATCTCCAGGCTTGAAAAGTTGAAGTTCTCTTTTTAAATGATCCCTTGACAATGCTTCTCGTAATACATTAATTAATGGACCGTTGCCAGAAAAATAAGCTGTATTAAATTCATCACCACCAAATTCTTCTTTTTCATGAATTATATTTAAACCAACTAATGTTTTGCCCGCCCCCGGAACTCCCGTTACAAAACAGACAATTTTTTTATCCCTTATTCTTGCTTCTTTAATTGCCTCAATTAAGAATCCAGTTGTTTTTGTTAAGTTGATTGAATCGGCGCCAGTTCTCGATATCTCCTGTACCTTTTGACCAGCAAATAATGCTTTCGCTGCCTGGATGATAGTGGGTGTTGGCTGATATTCGCTATCCTCCCATTTTAATGTGTCAATTATTTTTGATGACCCATCATGCAAGATCAAATAGCAATCCCTTAATATCAAAGCCAAATCATCTGCATTAGCATTCAAACATTGTTGAACGTTCGATAGTGGGTTTGCTACAATAGACGCATGAGAAGAGGTTGCTTTTGGAGCAAGAAGTATAGGAATAATTTTCCTGTCCCGACTTTCCAAATGAAAATCATTTAGATCGAGTGCATAATCTTCAGCTTGTCGCGCATCGGCTAATTCAAATCGGTTACGATCATATTTAAACTCAATAACAAATATTAAATCATCTGCAATAATGACTGCGTCAATTCTACTTGCTAATCTTGGAATTTCATATTCGAGAAGAATAGACCAATTTGCAGAGGAAGGAATTAACGCGATCAACTGTTTAAAAACAATTTTATAAATTTCAATTGAGCTTTCCCATGAAATAATTCCAATTGTCCATTGACTTGCATATGAAGTAATTCCAAGATTTAGTTTTCCAATTATTTCTTCATTGCCAACTTCTAAAAAATTTTCTAAGGTGTTTTGATAGTATGCTTGTCTCATTTTTTGAATTCTTTGCTTGTAAAGAATTCAGTGAAAGAGACTTCTAAAGCAGCAATAATCTTTTCAAGTATTTCGACAGAAATATTTCTTCTACCATTTTCGACATCGGTTATGTAGGTTCTATCAACTTCTGATTTGAGCGCTAATGCTTCTTGGGAAAGGTTAAGTTCTTTTCGCAGTTCTCGTATTCTATTCCCAACTTTAGTTTTGATATCCATACCTGGAAGGTCAAATAATGTGGCTTATAATACAACGGACTTTAAGGGTCATTCTTGAATGGCTGTTAAGGCTTAAATTCTTTTACACTCCTATTGCACAACGTGACTTAAAAGCCAATATATTTCTCTCCACCTAATTTAAATTGTGTCTTAAAAGACACCGCTTTTATAAATACTTATTAAGAGCTTCACAATAAAATGTATATACCAACAGCTAAAGGATATTTTTCAGGATGTGGCGGAATGGAAATCGGAATTATGCAAGCAGGCGTTAATGTAATTCAGTCTCTTGATCTTGACATTGATGCGATAAATTGTATGAGACTAAACGATCATTATTTTTCTCATTCAATATTAACTGCCGATATAAAAAATATAACTGTTCTTGAACAACCGGCTACAGATATTATTATAGGAACCTATCCTTGTACAAAATATTCTCCGATTGCAGATATACATGGTACACGCACAGGCGATGATTTATTCCTTCATTTCTTTAGGCACATAGCGATTGAAAAACCGGAAATGTATATTGTTGAAAATGTTCCAGGTATGAAAAAATTCAAAGTAGTAATGGAAGCCATGACCAAATTGCCGGATTATTATGTGAATATATTTTGTCCCGTCGATGCTGCTATTTGGTTACCACAAAAAAGAAAAAGGCTCATTCTTATTGGAACACGAAAAGCATATTCTATTACTTCACCCGTCCAAAAACATGGAATATCAAGATTAAAAGATTTACTGCAAACTAATCCGAATGTTGATATGCCGGAATATGTTATAAAGAGAATTAATGGAGAATACAGAGACCTTCCTATAATTGTTGATCCCGGCTTAGTTAATGCAATGGCACCAACTTGTGTTGCGCATTATGCAAAAGATTTAAGTACACGTTTGGTAAAAGATTCAAAAAGCAAATATGGAGTTCGGCCGTTTTCAATAAGGGAATATGCAAGGCTCCAAGGTTTTCCTGACGATTTCCGTTTTGAAAATAAAAGAAGTTCTTACAAATTAATTGGAAATGCGGTCCCTGTGAATATGGGGAGATGGATTGGCGAAGTAGCGTTGAAATATTTCAATTAAATTAGTCTCGCAGATAAATTCTTAAAAACAATTAGCTTCACGTATCACGTAATTTCTAAAAACAGATCATGGCAGAATTTCTGGACACACAAGGCGTTTCATATTATTTGAAAAAGCTAATCAATAATGCTGATGATAAACTCTATCTTATCAGCCCATATTTACAGCTAAACAATCAATTAAAACTGTCGTTGGAAGACCGACATAAGTTTTCGATAGACATTATAATCATATATGGAAAGGTTAGTGACATAAATCCTGAGGATAGCACATGGTTACAGGCTATGCCTGGAATTAAACTTTTATTTCATAAAGATCTTCACGCTAAATGTTACTTTAATGAAAAGGAGGCAATCATTACTTCCATGAATCTTTATATGTTTTCTCAACAAAATAATGTGGAAATGGGAATTTATATTACAAAAGAAAAGGACGAAGAACTTTACAAACAAATCTCTATCGAGGTTGACCGAATTAAGAGAGGAAGCGAACACAGAACAATTTCAGTTCAAAAAGTAGAGAATTTTAAATCTTCAAAAATTCATGAAAATGTACCTATCCAAAAAAGTGAGCCAATTACGCAGGCAGGCAAATATTTTTCTATGACAGCACTTTCAAAAGAGCTTGGGATTTCGAGTAAAGATTTAACTATCAAGTTTGAAACATTGAATTGGATTGAAAAAATAAATAATGAAACAGTATTAACCAATTTGGGAAAAAGTAAAGGAGCTCAGATGAGGAAAGGACAATATGGAGAATATATAGCTTGGCCAGATAAAATAATTAAGGAAATAACATGATGCTTTTTTTATAGTCCTTGTATATTCACAGTAACACTATAAATTAAAAAGACCTGCTGTCCGTAACCCCGCAACCCCCGGCATTTTTTATTTCTCTTCCCGGCGATCCGTAGCAACCTCCTAAATTAAAAAACACCGCTGTCCGTACGTCTGCGACTACCCCGGCTATTCGTAGTAACCTCATCGATTAAAAAGCCCTGCTGTCCGTACGTCTGCGACTACGGACATTCTTTATTTATCTATTTAACGCAACTGATGAATTGGACGTCTTAAAAAACTTCTTCCTGAATTCATGCTGCTCCCTTCCGCTACAACAACAGCAAGATTACATAAGCCCGGTAAAGACGAAGCGCTATCCCGCATAATACTTTTTAAAAGTACTTTATCTCAGTCCACTGGTGGTGCAGGAGAGAAGTAGGGCTGCATTCAGGGTTTCTTACCTGTGTAAACAAAAATGCCTCAACTATCCTTACCCGATTAAAAGGTGGTATCCTAAGTTTTGAAACCCGGGGCAAAAGCTTCCAATATGAGCCAGGTATATAAAAAAGTAAAAGCCTTATATGCAACCCACGGTACCACAAGGAAGGAAGTGTATTATTGAACCAGGTATAACCCCGCAATTAAATCCAGCTTAAACCATTTTTCAATGTCTCA
>JBDTSD010000008.1:0-59465 GCA_039931355.1 Ginsengibacter sp. | reverse complement strand
CCATTCTTTTTCCTCATTGAGAATTGCCCAATCCAAAGACGATGATCCACGATCGCCAACAATACCGGGATGCACAATAAGGCATATATAATTCTTCCAGATAATTTCGGGAATAATTTTCTTTAAATAAGGTGCAATGATTAAGTCTGGCTTGTATTCATTTACTGCCTCTATCATTTTTTCTGACGTTGATGCTGTATGCAATTTCACCTGGTGATTCAACCTGTCAAGCTCAACCCACGCTCGTTGGCTAAGGCCATTGAATGATGTTATGATAAATAATATTTTCATTAAGCTTCCACTTGGTCCATCACTCCTGAATAATGGTAGTAAGCCGCACATGCACCTTCACTGGAAACCATAGGCGCCCCCAGTGGATTCGCGGGTTTACATTTTTTACCAAAATGTTGGCATTGGAAAGGCTTTTTAATTCCTTTCATAATATCGCCAGCGATACATTCAGGGTTCTCCGGCGCTTCCGCAATATTTACATTGAATTTTTTTTCGGCATCAAAATCACTTAGCGAACTTTTTACTTTATAACCGCTCATAGGAATCACTTCCATGCCACGCCACAGACGATCAGTAACTTCAAATACTTCGTAGATCATTTCCTGCGCTTTTACATTTCCTTCTTCGCTCACAATTCTTGAATATTGATTTTCAACTTTTGCTTCACCTCTTTCTAATTGACGCACTGCCATTAATATTCCCTGCAGCAAATCAACCGGTTCAAAACCTGTTACAACAATGGGCACTTTATATTTTTCAACCAGCGGATAATATTCATAAATACCCATAATGGCGCAGACATGCCCGGCTGCAAGAAAGCCGTTGACAGTACAAAGTTCATCGTTCATAATTTCTTCGATAGCAGGCGGCACCAGCACATGAGAAGCAAGGATAGAATAATTTTTTAAACCCATGCGATGTGCCTGGATAACTGACAATGCATTCGCAGGTGCAGTGGTTTCAAAGCCTACAGCAAAAAATACAATTTCTTTCTCCGGGTTTTCCTGCGCAAGTTTTACGGCTTCTAATGGCGAATATAAAATGCGTATATCCGCACCGTTAGCCTTTGCTTCCAACAAGCTCTTTTTAGAACCGGGCACACGCAACATATCGCCGAAAGAGCATAACACCACATCTTTTTCTTCAGCGAGATAAACAGCTTTGTCAATAAGATTTAAAGGCGTTACACACACAGGACAACCAGGCCCATGCACCATTTGCACTTGCAGGGGTAACAGCTCCAATATTCCATTCTTTACCAGGCTGTGTGTTTGACCTCCGCATACTTCCATCAGCGTCCATGGCTTCGTCACAGTCTTTTTTATCTCTCTTAAATATTGCTGAACCAAATCTGCATCCCTATATTCCGATAAATATTTCATGGCAATAGATTAATAAACTTTTTAAATCATTAAGACAATCAAGGCTAAAAATTTTAATATCATTTCCTTTTCAACAATCTTCTCCACGATATTTTTTTTCTCATTTTTTGTATTCACTTCGTCAATTTTATTATCATAATAAACCATTTGCCCAAAGGATATATTCTCATCATTGGGTGATAGCTCAATGTGAAAAAAGAGTTCGTATCTATTTGACAAATGATATAGAAACAAATCAACCAGTAAGCTGTTTAAAAATACACCGCCGCTACAGACAATTTTATTTGACTCCACATTTTTTGCAACCATATCAACAAGCCGCACTAATGAATAATGAAACTTAGCAGCTATGAATTGTATTGATTTTTTTTGACGGATGTCACCTGCAATTTCGGTAATCATTGAAGCGGTTGGAATACGATGATAATCCATGTCCTTTTTAAAATAGCTTTCTTTTATATTCAAACTATTCTCATCAAAATACGATTGAGCTTGCTCCTGCAATAACATGGCAGCTTCACCTTCGTAACTTTGTTTATCACATATTCCCAGTAGCGAAGCAAGCGCATCAAAAACCCTTCCAAGGGAAGAACACATAAGTCTGCCACCAGCAACAGAATTTTCCCTCAATATTTTGTTATATAAATTCCATTCAGTTTCTGTGAACTTATTTTTTAGAAAATCATCCTGTATTCCCGCGCCTGAACAAATTGACAAGGCAGATATTCGCGGCTCCCGGGCCATTTTATCTCCCAATATAAAAGGGAAATAATCGAAGTGGCCGTACCGAAGCATGTTATTATTTTCATAAGTAAAAAATTCTCCACCCCAAACATTTCCATCATCCCCAAGGCCTGTTCCGTCCCATATTACACCGAGTATTGGCTTTTGTGGTGACACGCGGAAATGTTGATGAGTTTTACATTCAATCAATTTATTTTCTGCAAGCACCGCTGCAAAGTGTGCTTTATGATGTTGAATTTCCTTTGTCTCGACCTTTAACTCCGCTGCTAAGTTTTTTGCAAATGAATTAGAGAAATACAGCGGATGCTTATCAGTGAGAATCACATGAGGTTTCTTTTTAAACAGCTCAAAGAAATGCTGAACAGTCTTAGAATAGGCTTCCTGTGCTTCGTAGCTTTCAGTACTTCCTAAATACTGGCTGATAAAAGTGTTGCCATTATTTACGAAAGTAAAACTGCTCTTTAATAAAGCTCCTGTAGCCAAAATTGTCTCATTGCTGCTGCAATCATAATTAAAAAAAGAAGGCGCCATTCCCCTTGAGCGGCGAATGATAATTTTTTGTTTTGAAAGGCCTGTAAATTGCACCACTGAATCATCCTGCGGAAGTATAATTTCCCGGTTATTCGTTACAATAAAATCTGCAATCGCCGGAAGTAATCTCAATGCTTCGTCATCAGAATAAATAATTGAGGCATTGCTAACGTTGGCACTTGTCGCGATTAAAGGCTTGCCAAATTTTTGTAAGACCAACTGAAATAAAGGTGTGTAAGGAAGCATAACGCCGAGCCTTGAAAGACCAGGTGCGATTTCATTTGTACATAAATATTCTTTATTTACTGCTTTAAATTTTATCAAAACTATCGGCGCGGCAACATCATTCAAAGCTTCCTCCTCGCAGCTATCCAGGTCAGCTATTTCTTTTACTAACTCAATGTTAGGAAACATCAATGCAAAAGGTTTAGACGGGCGATGTTTTCTTCCTCTTAAAGTTTTTATGGATTTTTTATTCCCGGCATCTGTCAATAATAAATAGCCACTAACTCCTTTCAAGGCAATTATTTTTCCGGCACCTAATTCTTTTATTACTTCATTTATTATTGTTTCATTGTCGCCGGTTAACCTGTTGCCGGATGCGCCAAACATTTCCATAGTAACTGCACAGTTAGGGCACGAATTGGTTTGTGAATAATGACGCCTGTCTCGTGGGTTAGTGTATTCGTCGCAACACGCTTCGCACATTGTGAAAGAATTCATAGAAGTATTCGGCCGGTCGTAAGGCAATTCTTTAATGATAGAGAATCTTGGACCGCATTGAGTACATGTTATAAAAGGATATTGGTAACGGCGGTTGTTCGAATCATTTAATTCTTTTTTGCAATCGTCGCAAATACCAAAATCTGGTGTAAGCATCAATCCCTGCTGTGCGTGAACTTCACTGTCTACAATTTTAAAAGAATCATAGATTTCATACGTTACTCTTTTGATTGAATGACCTGTAATTTTTGCTAAAGCCGGAGCACCGGAAATAATATGTTTATAAAACTTTTGCGCCACCATTTCATCTGAGTTGAATTGCAGGTGAACGCCATCTGTTGTGTTATTTACCCATCCGGCTAATTTAAAATCTTTAGCCATGTTATATACAAAGGGCCTGAAACCTACGCCCTGCACCAAACCGCTGATATGTATATGGTACGTAGTTAACAACGATATTAATTTAATTTTACAAGCATAACTTCATCTTATATATCACTAAATAAAGTTACTGATAATCTTACCACCAAGTCAAAAGCGTTTTAAGTAAAGATGAACTTTAAGAGAAAGAGAAGAAAATTTAGAAAACTTTTTCTAAATAAAATTTAATGGGAGTACTTATCAAAGACAAATTAAAAAAGTTGCACAAAAATCAGCGGCCAATTATCCTGTTAAATGCACTTTTGCCTTTGGCGGTTAAGTAGGGATATAATAAATTCCATAAAAATTTTCTAAAAATTTTTTCCTGTATTGGTTTGCTTCGAAGTATTTGTTGCGGAATACGGTAATTGATACATAACAACAGGGAATTTGCAAGCAAATCATGAGAGCCGGTGTATTCTTCTTTTTTGATATTTCCACATTCTACATTGGCATTAATCCTTTTATTGAGCAGTAAAAGCATGGTATTACTTATACGCTGCCATGTCTTTTTTATTTCAGGATACGTACGTTCTATCTCCCAAAAATTATTTAAATAAAACCCGTTTTCTTTTTGGAACTTATACATTTCTGAAAAATATTTATCGAAACCATTGAGCCCCTCGTAAATCTTGTCGCCTGAATGCAGTTCTGACAATTCTTTTAGCAGTTCACTATAAACATTCTCAACAATTACTTCTTTGCTTTTAAAGTGATAAGCAAGATTACCTATGCTGATTCCGGAATTATCTGCAATTTGCTGCAGGCGTACGTTTGCTATGCCTTGTTCAAAAAAAAGCTTTTCCGAAATTTTCAATATGCGCTGCTTGGTAGTTAACATCTAATATTCATAATTTGTACCCTGGCTAAATATTAGAGCAGAATCGCGTAAAAATAATATGCAATTCTTAAATTAGAAAATATTTTCTAAATTTTATCCGGTTAATACTTTTGGGGTTGAAAGATCGGGAAAGCGTATTAAGACTTATCAGTTATAAAAATGGGAAAAAATTTATGATAATGCCTGATCGAGATCATTTAAAATATCTTCTACATTTTCTATCCCCACACTCATTCTTATAAGGCCGTCTGTGATCCCATACTGTTCCCTCTTTTCTTTGGGAACTCCATAATGCGTCATCGAAGCAGGATGGCTTAATAATGTATCGCACGTACCGAGCGAAACTGCCCTTACACACATTTGCAGGTTATTTATAAACTTAATACCCGCCTCCAATCCACTTTTCATATCAAAGCTTAGCATTGCACCTGGATGCTTCATTTGCTTTTGCCCGGTTGCATAGTCCGGATGGGAAGCGAGCCCTAAATAATTTACTTTGCCTACTGCTGAATGCTTATTCAAAAAATCAGCTACAATCACTGCATTAGAGCAATGCCTTTCCATTCTTACCTCCAGTGTTTTCATTCCCTGTGATAGCAGAAACGCGTCAAATGAATTACTGTTTCCACCGAGTAGCCTATGGACTTTCGTCATCCTGGTTTCCATGTGTTCAATATCCCTTCCAATTAAAGCACCGCCAATTGCCGTGCCATGCCCGTTTAGAAATTTTGTTGTTGAATGAAAAACATAATCCACGTGATATTTAAATGGCTGTTGCAAATAAGGTGTTGCAAAAGTATTATCAACCGCAACTATTAAATCATGCTGTTTTCCAAGCTTGCTGAGCTCGTCAATATCCACGCATTGGATAGTCGGGTTTGCAGGCGTTTCCAGGTAAAGCATTTTTATTTTGCCATCATTCTTAAGTGCCTCCTCTGCCTTATTTAAATCTCTCAGGTCAATAATGATTGCTTCAATACCCAGGCTTGGTAATACTTTTTCCATCAGCTCTTGTGTACCCCCATACAAAGAAAAATGAGACAAAATTTTATCACCACTTTTTAAATTACCAAGCATCAGTGAAGTAAGCGCTGCCATTCCACTTGCATGCAGCAATGTTTTCAATTTAAGCGGCTCATTATTTTTTGTAATGCTGAAACTTTCCAAAGCGGAAATCGTGTCTTCCACTTCAGTAATAGTTGGGTTACCCCAGCGGCTATAAATATATCCTTTCTCATCTCCATTAAACCTGCGCATTCCCTGCTCCGCACTGTCGAACACATAAGTGCTGCTTGCGTAAATAGGAATCAGGTGAGATTGGTTTTCGTCAGTATTGCTTCCCGAATGAATTGCTGTAGAGCTGAAGCCGGTTAGCTTTTTGGTTTTAGGCATGTAAAAAATAGCTTTGAAAAAAATAATTCAGTTTGTACGTTTGAACAAAAATAGCAAAACATGAAGCAACTACTTCAGCAATATTCTGCTTACAATCTATGGGCGAATGAAATAATAACAGGTGAAATAGTTCATTTGTATCCGTCAATTTTATATAACGAAATGAACAGCAGTTTTGGAACTATTTATAAGACGGTCGTTCACTTAATGGATGTAGAGAGCATATGGTGGCAGCGATTGAATCTTAATGAAAATGTGCAATGGCCTGGAGTTAACTATAATGAAACAGTAGAAACTCTGTCAAAGGATTTGCTCAACTTATCAAAGCAATGGATGAAATGGGTACAGGATGCCACCGAGGTAAATATTACGCATATATTCGGGTATCTAAATTCAAAGAAAGAATTTTTTAAGCAACCTGTATATGAAGTGCTATTACATTTATTCAATCACCAGACTTTTCACCGGGGACAGCTAATAACAATGATGCGTCAAAATGGTATAAAAAAAATTCCCGCTACGGATTTTATTGTCTATAGCAGGAAAAAATAAAGAGCTTACTATAAAATATTACTTCGCTTCCGGTAATACTTCATCGAGTTTATTATCCTTTATAAATTTGTCTTTTACCTCTGTGAAAGCAGTTTGTAAAACCGTAGCGATACTAAGCGCCTCATCAGCTTTTTCATGAATTTCAGGCAATTGCTTTTCCAAAAGCTGGTTACCGAGATTAATATTTTCCACTTCCAGTTGCGCAACTTTTTTTAAGAGGGAAGTTTGGCTATTTACAACATCGTCTAACTCTCGAATTACTTTCTCCATTAAATGCAATTTTTCTATCTTGTCCATATTTCTATATTTTGATTATGCAGGGGTAAATCAAATATTGTTCCTCATTTAAATAAACATGTTAAAATAAAATTTTGAAAAAAACATTGCTTATAAAGACAACGATAGCTACGGGTATCATTTAGTATCATATGCCCACTTGACCAAAGTAGCACCCCATGTAAACCCACCACCAAATGCCGCCAGCACAATATTATCTCCCTTTTTCAATTGCTTTTCCCACTCCCATAAACACAATGGGATTGTCGCCGAAGTAGTGTTGCCATAGCGTTGAATATTAATCATCACTTTATCCATACTAAGCCCCATGCGATTTGCTGTGGCATCAATTATTCTTTTGTTTGCCTGGTGCGGAACCAGCCAGGCAATATCTTCTCCTGTTAAGTGATTTCGCTCTAATAATTCGTAAGACACATCCGCCATGCCCTTCACTGCAAACTTAAAGACCTGCGGTCCCTCCTGGTATATATAATGTTCTTTGGCCATTACTGTTTCAATAGATGCAGGCTTTTTAGATCCGCCCGCCACCATCTTAAGGTATTCAACGCCACTTCCATCCGTTTTCAACAAACTATCCTGTATGCCATACCCTTCTTCATTTGGTTCCAGCAAAATGGCAGCGGCTGCATCACCAAAAAGCACACAGGTAGTGCGGTCACTATAATCGACGATACCGCTCATCTTATCCGTACCAACAATTACCACTTTTTTGTAACGGCCACTTTCAATCAGGGAAGCACCCGTAGTAACCCCAAATAGAAAACCGGAACAGGCTGCAGAAAGGTCAAAACCAAATGCGTTTGCAGCGCCTATTTTATAAGTAATAATATTTGCTGTCGCCGGAAAAGTCATATCGGGAGTAACTGTGCAACAAATAAGGCAATCAATTTCAATTGGATCGATACCCCTTTTTTTACAAAGCTCGAGCACAGCAGGAATCGCCATTTCAGAGACTCCTTTGTTCTCTCCTTTCAATATTCTTCTCTCTTCAACTCCGGTCCTGGTTTTTATCCATTCATCGGTGGTGTCAACCATCGTTTCAAGTTCAGCGTTGGTGAGCTTATATTCGGGCACGTAAGCACCTGTGGCTGTAATGGCTGCCGATATTTTTTTATCCATTTAAATTGTATGCTTTTTTTAAGTGGATAAAAGTACTACATCTTGACTATTAGATAATTCGTAGATTTTACATTTATTAATATTCGTTTTCGTAAAGACTGAATTACTTACTTTTGGCACTCTAAAATCTAATATGATCGCGTATTTATCAGGAAAGTTTACCTACAAAAACCCCACAGTGGTTTATGTGGACGTTAATGGCGTAGGATATAACGTAAATATAAGCCTGAACACATATTCTTCTATCCAAAACCTGAACGAGGGAAAGTTATATACTTATCTGCAGGTAAAAGAAGATGCGCACACCTTATATGGCTTTTACGATGCCATGGAAAAGGAAATGTTTGTAATGTTGATAAGTGTTTCCGGCGTAGGTGCAGCTACGGCCAGAATGATGCTGTCTAACATGAAGCCCGCAGAAATAAGTACAGCAATTATGCAAAATAACGCACACGTACTGGAAGGCGTAAAAGGTATAGGGCGAAAAACTGCTGAGCGATTGGTGCTTGAGTTGAGAGATAAAGTCTCCAAATTGTCTTCAACGACGCCCGGTATTAGTGCTCCTGGCAATACTTTGGAGCAAGATGCGTTAAATGCTTTGGTGGCACTTGGAATTGGAAGGCCCGTCGCAGAACAGGCAATCAAAAAAATCGCGCTTTCTGGTTCAACTGTAAACACCCTTGAAGAATTAATAAAAAAAGCCCTAAAAGTTATTTGAGAGAAATCTACCTTAATTAATTGCCGGATGTTGCTTAAAAGAAAATTGCAACCTAATTTTTTTGGGGTGTTTCTTGTGTGTGTTTTTATGCTGTCATTTGTATTGGCTGCAATCAGTGATGTGGCTGCACAGGATTCAACATTTAACCCCTCAAAAGATACCTTACATTACCCCATTCACGACCGTAGAGGAGATTTCATTTCCAATTCTCAAATTACATTTGATTTTGCGCCTCCTTCAAATATTACTGACTCAGTAGCTTACGATCCTGGAACGAAAAGATATATTGTTTTTGAAAAAATAGGTGATCGCTTTTACAGAACACCAACTTCTTACACATTTGATGAGTTTATGGCTATACAAGCCAGGAAATCTGAAATGGAATATTTCAAAAAAAGAGCCAATACACTTAGCATCTTAAATCGTGGGCGGGTGAAACCCAAGCTGAATGTATATGATAACCTTTTTAACCGCCTCTTTGGAAATGGTAAAATCGATATACAGCCACAGGGCAATGTAGATATCACGGCAGGCTACCAGGGGCAGAATATTAAAAATCCAACGTTACCGGAAAGAGCCCGGAAAAATGGGGGCTTTGATTTTGACATGGCTGCACAGTTAAATGTAAATGCCAACATTGGCGACAAGCTAAAGTTCCCGATAAGTTATAATACACTTGCTAATTTTGATTTTACCAACCAGCTAAAGCTTGACTATAGTGGCACCGATGACGAAATACTAAAGCGTTTTGAAGCAGGTAACGTTTCTTTTCCATCAAGAAGCACACTAATACCAGGGGCACAATCACTATTTGGTATTAAGACACAATTACAATTTGGTAAACTTTATGTAACCGGTGTCCTTGCCAATCAAAAGTCTCAACGGCAATCTGTGAATTTGCAGGGAGGTTCTGCTTCACAACAATTTGAATTTAAAGCCGACGAATACGAGGAAAACCGTCACTTTTTGCTGGGGCAGTATTTTAAGAATAATTATAACAAAGTGATGAGCAATTTGCCCGCTGTAACTACGCCTGTGCAAATACTGCGGCTGGAAGTGTGGGTAACAAATAAAAATGGAACTACTACCGAAGCAAGAGACGTTGTTGGCTTAATGGATCTTGGAGAATCAAATCCTTTCCGTCCGTTCGCAGTGAATGGATCGTTACCTGCGAACAGCACAAATTCAGAGTACAGAAGTATAATCAGCAATTCACAAAGCCGAAATCCTGCATTAATCACCAACCAGCTAATTGGTATGGGCCTTAGCCCCGTACAGGATTTTGAAAAAACATTTGCAAGAAAACTCGACTCTACTCAATACATCTACAATTCCAAAGTAGGATTTCTTTCCCTGAGCCAGCCATTGCAGCCTGATGAGGTATTGGCTGTGGCTTATCAATATTCTTACAATGGCACCATCTACCAGGTGGGAGAATTTTCGCAAGATGTGCCACCGGATTCTACATCAAGTAATCAAAAGGTTTTGTTTTTGAAATTATTGAAAGCAACCTCGCAGCGGCCCACCCTTCCAATCTGGCAGTTGATGATGAAAAATGTGTACAGTGTGGGCTTTGGAACTCTTGACCGTACCGATTTTCAACTGAATGTTTTATTTGAGCAGCCCGGCCTTGGAGCTAAACGATACCTTCCCTTTGGTGATCTTAACCAGGGAACACCGATTTTAACCTTAATAAATCTTGACCGGCTCAACAATCAAAATGATCCGCAGCCTGATGGTGTGTTTGACTATGTAGAAGGATATACAGTTATCCCTCAATACAGCAGGGTTATGTTTCCTTTGCTGCAACCTTTTGGCCGTGATCTGGCGCCGAAAATATTTACAGACACCACCGTTGCAAGAGACAGCCTCTTCTATCCTTTATATGATTCTATAAAAGCAGTCGCGCAGCAATATCCAAACCTGGACAGGTTTGTTATAAAAGGCTCCGCTAAATCATCTTCCTCATCTGACATAAGCATTGGCTACAACATTCCGCCAGGCTCTGTTACGGTGTCGGCAGGCGGCCAGCGATTAAGTGAGAATATTGATTACACAATCAACTATGACCTTGGGACAATTAAAGTAATTAACCAGGCGATCATAAATGCCGGCTTACCAGTGCAGGTAAATTTTGAAAACAATGCTTCGTTTGGGTTGCAGTCAAAGAGTTATATGGCATTGCGGTTGGACTACCTGGCAAAGAATACCGCAAAAGAACAATTATCATTAGGTGCAACTATGGTGAGGTTGAGTGAAAGGCCCTTCTTTACCAAAGTTGATTATGGGGAAGATCCAATCAAGAATGCCATGTATGGGCTCGATGCAAATTACAAACGCGATGTACCAAGGCTTACAAAGCTGTTGAATAAGCTGCCTTTTTACAGCACTACTGCGCCTTCTGCCATTAATTCTTATGCAGAGGTTGCCTTTTTGAAACCAGGGCACGCGCCGCAAATCGGTCGTGGCAGTGCCGGCGTTATTTATATTGATAATTTCGAAGGAAGCAAGAGCGATATTGACCTACGCTTCCCCCCTATATCGTGGGCATTAGCATCTACACCATTTGGCGCAACCGACGTTAGTGGTAATAATATTCTCTTCCCTGAAGCAGGCTTAAATGATAATTTGGATTATGGAAAAAACAGGGCGAAGATAGCGTGGTACCAGATTGAGCCAACTTTGCAGGATCCCAGGAATATCAACAATCCTCTTAAGGGGAAAACGGATCTTTTATCTGATCCCCGTGTACGTGCCGTTTCCCAAACGGAAATATTTCCGCAACGCACTACAGACTTCGGGCAAAACCAATTAATAACATTTGACCTTTCCTACTACCCCACTGACCGTGGCCCGTATAACTATGATGCAAGCGCAACAAATGTAAGTGCCAACGGCAAATTATTAAACCCGCGCCAGAGGTGGGGCGGTCTTATGCGCAATATTGATCAAACTGATTTTGAAACAGCGAACGTAGAATATATTGAGTGTTGGGTGCAGGATCCTTTTATTAATAATCCCGGCAGTGCCGGGGGAAAGTTTTACATTAATCTTGGAAATATTTCTGAAGATGTACTAAAAGATTCAAGACGATTTTATGAGAATGGCCTTCCAACTCCAAATGCTCCTGCACAAATAGATACCTCTATATGGGGAAATGTGCCCCGCAACCCGGTACAAGTTACCAATGCATTCAGTAACGATCCCGCGGACAGGCCTTTCCAGGATGTCGGTTTTGATGGCTTATCTGATAGTGGAGAAGTAACCAAAAGAAGGATTGATTACCTGAATGTGCTAGCTGCAAATTTTGGAGCAGGTTCCAGGGTTTACCAGGATGCGCTTCGTGATCCTTCTACCGATGATTATCACTACTACCGCGGCAATGATCTTGATGAAGAGAATGCAGATATTCTTGCCCGTTATAAAAACTTTAATAACCCGCAGGGAAATTCTCCCATTGCAGATAACAATGCGCAATTTTCATCAGCGGCAACTTTGTATCCCGACCAGGAAGATGTGAATCGCGACAATACATTAAATGAAACAGAAGAATATTTTCAGTACATAGTCGACCTGAAACCACAGAACGATCCTTCGATGCAGATCGGCCAGAATTTTATTGTAGATAAAAAACCCGTAGCTGTAAAATTGGCTAACGGGATGACAAGAACGGAAACATGGTACCAGCTTAGAATCCCAATCAATTCTTACAATAAGAAAATAGGCAACATACCTGATTTTAAATCTATTCGCTTTATAAGAATGTTCCTTACCGACTTTAGCGACAGCGTTGTTGTGCGCTTCGGGAAGCTGGATCTTGTAAGAAATACATGGAGAAAATTCCAATTTAAGCTTGATACTACCGGCAACTACAGCCCGGAAATTACAAGTGACTTTAATGTTGGCGCAGTAAATATTGAGGAGAATGACAGGCGTACGCCACTGCCTTATCGTACGCCGCGTGAGATAGAAAGAGTGCAAACACTAAGCAATAATGGAGTGAATCTTTTGCAAAATGAACAGGCGCTCACGCTAAATTTTTGTAACCTTGGCCGTGACGATGGAAAGGGAGTTTTTCAAACATTCGCCAACAGGGATCTGCGCCAGTTTAAAAAACTGCAAATGTATATTCATGCGGAGCAGGCACAAAACACTACATTAAACAATGATGATCTTTTTGCAACTGTAAGAATAGGTAGCGATTTTGTTTCAAACTATTATGAGGTAAAAATTCCGTTGAAACTTACACCGCTTAATACCGGCCTTGATCCTAATAGCGATGCATACAACGATACGTTGTGGATAGCAGCCAACAATCTTGACCTGGAATTGCAAGCGCTCACCGCCATTAAGACTACAAGAAATCTTTCCAGCTCACCGATAAATGTATTGTATTCCCAACTACAGCCTAACGGCCAGACATACTCGATAATGGGAAACCCCAATCTTGGTGAAATAAAAGGGATATTGATGGGCGTGAAAAATGAGAAAGTGGCGAGTGCCTGCGGCGAGCTCTGGTTTAATGAATTAAGGCTTTCATCTCTTGATGAAAAAGGCGGATGGGCCGGCCTTGCACGTATTGATGCGAACCTGGCGGACCTCGGAACGATAAGCATTTCAGCTAATACACACAGCAATGGTTTTGGCACCTTAGAGCAAAGAGTGAATGAACGTTTCAGGGATTATTTTCTCCAGTTTGATGCTGCTGCCAACCTGGAACTTGGCAAACTTTTACCAAAGAATGCGGCCTTGTCCATACCGTTTTATGCAAGTATTTCCAATAGTATAAGCACCCCGGAATACGATCCTTTTGACCTTGACCTTAACTTGAAACAAAAGATAAAGAATGCACCTTCAAGCCAGCGCGACTCTATCAGAAGCCAGGCGGAAGACTTTACCTCTACAAAAACGATAAGCTTTACGAATGTCCACAAAAACAGGACAAGCAACAAAAAACCAATGCCATGGGATGTTGAGAATCTTGACCTCAACTATTCGTTTACAAAAACGACGGCACACAATCCACTCATTGAATACAATGACGTGACGAAACAACGTGGAGGATTGGGATATAACTATGCACCACAACCGAAGTATTATGAACCATTCAAAAAGCTTTTCAAGAAATCAAAAACACATTGGTTTGATCTTGTAAAAGACTTCAATCTAAACCCAATCCCATCTCAGTTAAGCTTTAAGGCAGATATATTCAGGCAGTTTGGCGTAATAAAACCAAGAAGTATAGGAGAAGATAAATATGTGATCCCGGAAACTTATGACAAATATTTTACCTTCGACAGGAGCTATATTTTGAGATGGGATCTTACGCATTCATTAAACATAGATTACTCTGCATTAAATAATGCAAGGATAGATGAGCCTTATGGCAGATTGGATACCAGGGCAAAAAAAGATACCGTAAAAACAAATTTCTTTGACGGAGGGCGGAACACCTTGTTCACACAATCAGTTAACTTTTCTTATAATGTGCCGCTTAATAAATTTCCACTAACGGACTGGACTACCCTAAGACTACGGTATGCGGCCAATTACAGGTGGATAGGCGCTTCCAGGCTCGCAGTAAACCTCGGAAATTTCCTGGAGAATGGCCAACAGGAAGAAGCTAACCTGCAGCTTGATTTTACAAGATTATATGGTAAATCAAAATGGCTGCGGGCGCTTGACCAGCCAAAACAGCGGACACAAAGTGACACGGATGATAAAACGTTAAAAGGCGATTCCTCCGGGGTAAAAAAACTAAATCAAAAATTACCACCGAAGCCTAAAGATCCAAATGCCTTACCAGAAATAGGTGGTATTGCAAGAGTGTTTGGAAAATTACTCACCAGTATAAAATCGGTGAATGCATCGCTATCTCAAAATAGTAACACCAGGTTGCCAGGTTACACAGACAGCACCCAAATGCTGGGAGAAGATTTCCATAGCATGGCTCCCGGCTTCGATTTTATTTTGGGAAAACAACCTGATTCAGCCTGGCTAAACAGGGCGGCAAAACGTGGACTTATCACCAGGGATACTTTGTTCAATGATCTTTTTGTGCAGAATTTTGATCAGCGTATAACAATTGCTGCCCAGCTTGAGCCTGTGCGTGACCTTAGCATTGACGTAAATCTTGATAAAACTTTCAACAAAAATTATTCAGAAACCTTTAAGGATACAACTGGCACTGGAAACGGCTTTGCACACCTCACTCCTTATATCGGCGGCGGATTTAATGTGAGCTACATCGCCTTGAATACCTTATTTGAAAAATATGATCCCAACCGCGTTTCAGCTACATTTTTAAAATTCCAGGATTACCGGCAGATATTGTCAACCAGGCTTGCTAATCTAAATACCTATAACAAACTGGCAGGAAACCCGACGGGGGCAGATGGTTATGCATTAGGCTATGGAAGATACGCGGTGGATGTGTTGGTTCCGGCTTTCATTGCGGCTTACACAGGACAAGATCCTACGAAAGTGTCTTTGGTAAAACAAAACAATTCTAACATTAAATCAAATCCATTTAGGGATATAGTACCAAAGCCAAACTGGCGAATTACTTATAATGGCTTGAGCAGGATAAAAGGTTTGGATAAAATATTTACCAACTTTTCCCTCACACATGCGTACAATGCTACGCTGGGCATGAATAGCTTTACCTCAGCATTATTGTATCGTGATGTTTCAAGATTTGGATACCCGTCATTCATAGATACAGTTTCAAATAACTATATTCCTTTTTTCCTGATTCCTAATATTACCATACAGGAACAATTTGCACCGCTGGTAGGTATTGATATGACATTTACCAACCAACTCTCATTAAAATTTGATTATACAAAACAACGCCAGCTTAGCCTTAGCCTTATTGATTACCAACTTAGCGAGGTTCGCTCTACCGAATATACATTTGGAGGTAGCTTCCGTAAACGTGGATTAAAGCTACCGTTCAAAATACCTTTCACTAAAGCAGACACGAAGAAGCTGGACAATGAAATTAAATTCCAGCTTGATTTCAAAGTGAGGGACAATGTCACCTCAAATAGCAGGCTTGATCAAAACAGTGCCTTTGCAACAAACGGAAGTAAGGAAATTACAATAAGCCCGACTATTGACTACTACATAAGTAATCGCATCAACGTAAAATTATATTTCGATCAGCGGAGGGTAAATCCTTATATATCTTCGTCGCCACCTACGGTTGACACAAGGGCTGGTGTGCAGGTGAGAATATCGCTAGCGCAATAGGATTTTTTTTCATAGAAATATCAAGTCAAAAATTAGTTTGACACCGGTTATTGGTTTCAGCAAAGTGCGGTTTTAGAAAAAGCTATTATTCCGGGAATGATGAACAGCGCATCATATAACACTAGACTTCTTCTAAATTTAACCTACTATACAACAGGCAATTCATGTATTCTTCCCTGGAACTCTTTACTGTAAAGCATTACAGCAATACATAATTACAACCGCCAATAAACTTAATGTGGCATCAATAAAAAAAATTCCTCCAATTGCTATTATTTAAAAACCGAATACCCTACCTTTGTTGTAGACAATTGAAATTAACAACAGATGAAATCTTTTTTCTTATTAAAGTATATGTGCATTTCTTCTCAACCAATGGGATGTTGTTGACCGCTCAATAAGTTTTAGAATCCTACATCCACATAAACCAAATTTCAATTTCACAATTCCTTTCCCATAAATAAATGCATCAGTTTCAAAATTACATTCCAGATTTATCAGCACAGGTAAATGCTTTGAGTATTGAAGAAATGCTCTTTGAACTTGTAAATAAATTTCCCGGGCAGGTCACATTTTCCACCAGTTTCAGTTTTGAAGACCAGGCTGTTACACACAAGATTCTCAAGAACAATTTTCCGGTTAGCATATTTACATTGGATACCGGCAGGCTTTTTCCTGAAACTTATTCCGTCTGGAATTCCACTAATGAAAATTTTCATACCAAAGTAAAAGCCTATTATCCTGACCAATCCTTATTGCAAAATTTCGTCGCTGAGAAAGGCCCGAATTCTTTTTACGAATCTGTCGAAAACAGGAAAAGTTGTTGCTATATAAGAAAAGTTGAGCCGCTTAAAAGGGCTCTTAAAGGAAATGTTGTTTGGGTAACGGGGCTACGTGCGGAGCATTCTGAAAGCCGCCACGACATGCCCCAGATCGAATGGGATGAAGGAAACCAGGTTATAAAATATCACCCTATCTTGCATTGGTCCACAGAAGAAGTAAAAAAGTACATCAATGAAAATAACATTCCCTACAACCCGTTACACGACAGAGGATTCGTAAGTATAGGATGTGCGCCATGTACAAGGGCAATAAGGCCGGGAGAAAGTTTCCGGGCAGGCAGGTGGTGGTGGGAAGACAATTCAAAAAAAGAATGTGGCTTACATGTGAATGTTGTTGATTAAATAAATCTAAAAAATACTGCATGCAAAAAAATAAAAGATGAGTAAACATTATTTAGATTATTTAGAGCAATTAGAATCGGAGGCCATCCATATTATGCGTGAGGTAGCCGGCCAGTTTGAGCGCCCGGCATTATTATTTTCAGGCGGCAAAGATTCAATCACGTTGGTTCATCTTGCATTAAAAGCTTTTCGTCCCGGTAAATTTCCCTTTCCCCTGGTACATATTGACACAGGCCATAATTTCCCGGAAGCGCTGAGTTTTAGAGATATGCTGGTAGAAAAAATCGGGGAGAAATTAATTGTGCGGAAAGTAGAGGACACCATTAAAGAAAAAAATCTTACTGAACTCAAAGGAAAATTTAACAGCCGTAATGCATTACAAACATATACGCTTCTCGATATAATAGATGAATTCAAATTTGATGTGTTGATTGGCGGAGCAAGAAGAGATGAAGAAAAAGCAAGGGCCAAAGAAAGAATATTTTCCGTGAGGGATGAGTTTGGTCAGTGGAATCCAAAGTTGCAAAGACCTGAACTTTGGAGTACTTATAACGGTAAAATTCATAAAGGTGAAAACGTAAGGGCTTTCCCCATCAGCAACTGGACCGAACTTGATATATGGAATTATATCAGGCGTGAAAAAATTGATTTGCCTTCAATCTATTTTGCGCATGAAAGAGAAGTGTTGGAGCATGAAGGCCAATTAGTAGCAGTATCAGAATATGTTCAATTAGAAGCTACTGATGTTGTATCAAAAAGAAGAGTAAGATATAGAACGGTTGGCGATATGACCTGTACAGCAGCAGTTGAATCTAACGCTACAGGTATAGATGATATAATTATTGAAATAATCGCTACCAAAACCAGTGAAAGAGGCGAAACAAGAATTGATGACAGGGTATCTGAAGCTGCAATGGAGGATAGAAAGAAGGGAGGATATTTTTAACCCCAACCCCACCCCTGGCCCCTAAAGGGGAATATGGACGTTTTTAATTATACAAGATTTTTTATAACTCATAACTAACAAATGGACATTTTAAGATTTATAACAGCAGGTAGCGTTGATGATGGCAAGAGCACATTAATCGGAAGATTATTATACGATAGCAAATCTATTTTAATAGACCAGCTTGCTGCAATTGAAAAACAAAGTAAAAACAAACAAAACGGTGAAATTGATCTCGCTTTATTAACCGACGGATTACGGGCAGAGCGTGAGCAGGGCATTACGATTGATGTTGCTTACAAATATTTTTCTACTCCCAAAAGAAAATTCATAATTGCGGATGCTCCCGGGCATATTCAATATACCCGTAATATGGTTACGGGCGCCTCTAATTCAGAACTTGCAATAATATTGGTTGATGCAAGAAATGGAGTGGTAGAGCAGACACGCCGTCATTCGATCATTACTTCCTTATTAAATATTCCGCATGTAGTTGTAGCAATTAATAAAATGGATCTTGTAGATCATTCACAGGATGTATATAACAACATTGTAATTGATTACGCAAAAGTTGCCGAATCACTTGGGTTAAAAGATGTAAAATACATTCCTATCAGCGCCCTGAATGGAGATAACATTGTTGAAAAATCCGATAAGTTTCCCTGGTTCGAAGGTGAGTCTTTATTACATCTTTTAGAAAATGTTGAATTAAGATCTGATATCAATTTAACTGATGCAAGATTTCCGGTACAATTTGTTATAAGGCCGCAAGCAGCTGACCTTCACGATTACAGGGGATATGCCGGCAAAATAATAAGTGGCGTTTATCGCAAAGGTGATAAAATAATAGTACAACCATCCGGTGTGGAAAGTACAATTAAGGCCATCGAAATAGGCGGCAAAGAAATAGAAGAAGGTTTTGCGCCGCAAAGTGTCGTAATGCATTTAACAGACAATGTAGACGTGAGCCGTGGGGATATGATAGTACACCGTGATAACCAGCCCATCACCGGGCAGGAGTTTGATGTACTCCTTTGCTGGATGGGAAATAAGCCATTGGTTGCAGGTAATAAATATTTCTTGCAAATTAACAGTCGTGTAGTAAGGAGTGTGGTAAAAGAAATAGAATATAAACTTGACGTAAATACTTTGCAGAAAAACTACTCGCCTGAAAAGGCAGAACTTAATGACATTGTAAAAGCAACTATAAAAACTGCTGCTCCCATCTCGTTTGATTCATACAAAAAGCTCAGGGAGAATGGCGGCGCAATTCTTATTGACGAAACAAGCTGTGTAACAGTTGGTGCCTGCATGATACAGTAAGCTCCCTAAATTTTTTTGAATATTTACCCTACCAAATAAGTAGACTTTTAATGAAAGAGCAAATGAAAAATGGCAAATTGATTATTGCTGGAGCAGGACCGGGAGATCCTGAATTAATCACATTGAAAGCTGCACGTTATCTACAAACGGCAGACATCGTACTTACTGACCGGCTTGTAAGTGAAGAAATTTTGAACAGGTATGTAAATTCAAAAGCTGAAATTATTTACGTGGGAAAGCAATGCAGGCGTGGTATTTCCACTCCACAGCAAACCATCAATGAACTTATCGTACACTATTGCCTGTTAGGAAAATTAGTAGTAAGATTAAAAGGTGGTGACGTCTCTGTTTTTTCAAATATTATGGATGAGCTGGAGACTGTTGTTGCTAAAAATATTCCTTACGAAATAATTCCGGGCGTGACGGCAGCGTTGGGCGCAGCAGCTTACGCTGGCATTCCACTTACTGCAAGAGGTTACGCTACCTCCGTGCGCTTTCTTACCTATTATAAATCTGAAATTGTAACTGAAGAATATTGGAAAGAATTGGCTAACACCGACGACACTTTAGTGTTTTACATGTCTTCAGAAACGCTGGATAAAGTTGCTGAAAAACTCACCGCCTATAATATTCATGAAGATAAACTATTGGCTGTGATAGAGCAGGCAACTACTCCTTATCAAAGCGTTCACATTTGCAATTTATACGATTATAAAAAGCAATTAAAAGGGAAGTCTTTTATCTCACCTTCTTTGGTAATCGTTGGGAAAGTCGTTGCACTTCATGACCAATTTTCGTGGCTTGTAAATAATAATAGTGACAAGCATTATTTCAAACCAATAACTGGTAAAATATCCAATATTAACCCACAGGAAAAATTACAGAAAAATGTTAGCTGAGAATAAACTAAAGACTTTGCTGGAGCTAATAGGCAAATCAACAAAAGAAGAACTGATTTGGATGAATGGGTACCTGAACGGCATTGTATCACAGCAGGTAACTGACACAGCGCCTGTTGCGAAGAGTGGCGTAAATAAGATCACTATTGCCTATGGCACTGAAACAGGTAATTCAAAAAAACTGGCGACAGAGTTTGCCGCCAAAGCAAAGAAAAAAGGCATTCATGCAAAAGTGCAAAGCCTGGACCAGTATCGCATGAATGATCTCCCAAAAGAAGAATATTTTTTAGCTGTCATCAGTACTCACGGTGACGGTGAGCCGCCGGCTGCCGCTAAAAAGTTTTATGATCATGTTCATCAGAATGGCTTTAAACTTGAAAAATTAAAATACAGCGTGCTTGCATTGGGCGATACTTCTTATCCCCTCTTCTGCAAAGCCGGCGAAGATGTGGACGAACAATTAACCAAATTGGGAGGCAATCGATTTTTCCCTTTGCAAAAATGTGATTTAGACTACAATGAAGAGGCCGATACGTGGTTCGAAGAAGTTTGTAAAGCGCTTGATGGTAATACAGCAGAGCCTTCTATTGCCACACCAAAAATCGTAACAAAAAAATCAGGTAAGAAAATTTACGATGGAAAAATACTTACCCATATAAACCTAAACGACCGGGGCAGCAAAAAAGAAACCTGGCATATTGAAATTGAGGCCGAAGATGTAGTGTACCAGCCGGGAGACTCTATTGGGATTATTCCTGAAAATAACAAAGCACTTGTTGAAGAAATTATCGCGGTAACGGGTATTGATGATACTTTAAATATTGATTATAAGGATGAATTATTGTCAGTTTATAATCTTCTTCAAAAGAAATTAAATATTACTTACCTGCCCGAGCGTGTAGTAAAGCACTATGCGGCAATTGTAGAGCAGGATGTGGTTATACAAAGAATTGATTTGCTCGACTTGTTGAAAATTTACCCGGTAAAAGATGCTGATCAGTTTACAGAAGTGGTAAAAATATTGGAGCCTATTACCCCGAGGTTATACTCTATTGCATCTTCCCCCGAAGCACATTCCGGTGAGATACACCTGACTGTTGCCAAAAATTCTTTCGTCGTAAATGACAAAGTGGAATATGGATTGGCCTCTGAGTTTTTATCGCATTTCAAGCAGGATGACGAGCTGCAGTTTTATGTGCATCCGAATAATCAATTTCGGTTACCTGAAGAAGATAAAAATGTGATAATGATCGGGCCGGGAACAGGTATCGCGCCCTTCCGTTCATTCATCGCTGAAAGAGATGCCACCGGCGGATCAGGAAAGAACTGGCTGTTTTTTGGCGACCAGCATTTTGTTACTGATTTTTTATATCAGAGTGAAATACAAAACTGGTTTGATACCGGTGTGCTTACAAAAGTAAGCACCGCGTTTTCGCGTGATCAGCAGGAAAAAATATATGTTCAGCACAAAATGCTGCAACATGGAAATGAATTTTTCGAATGGATGCATACCGGCGCTTATATATATGTGTGCGGCTCAAAAGACCCTATGAGTTTTGATGTAGAAAAAGTGTTGTTGAAGATTATAGAACAGTTTGGCGAACGCTCTGCAATAGACGCGGAAAAATATCTTGATAATTTAAAGGAAGATGGAAGATATATAAAGGATGTGTATTAAAAGCCTCAACCATACGCCCGGCTCCTAAAGGGGGGACAAGACGGGTTTGCGGGATTATTATTCACAGAAAATGATTGAAAAAAATCAAATTAATTAAGAATTAAAAGATGGCTGAAGAATCAAACAATTTAAAAGCTTCCAATGTTCCCCCTTCGGGGGATAGGGGGCTTTTATCACCAATAGAAAAGATCAAAACGGAAAGCGACGGCCTGCGGGGAACTATCGAAGAAAGCCTGCATGATGAACTGACTGGCGCTATTCGCGAAGACGACCAGTCGTTAATAAAGTTTCACGGCATGTATCAACAGGATGATCGTGATCGCCGGGATGAGAGAGCAGAAAAAAAGCTCGAACGCCTTTTTACATTCATGATAAGGCTCAGGTTGCCGGGTGGTTTTTTAACCTCACAGCAATGGATAGCCGCAAATGAAATCGCCGGGGATTATTCGACAGGTGTGATAAAAATTACAACACGGCAAACGATTCAATTGCACGGCCTTTTCAAATCAAAACTAAAACCCACCATCCAGGATTTCAATAAAGCAAAACTTGATTCAATTGCTACCTGCGGTGATATTAACCGTAATGTAACATGCGCTGCGCATCCGCAGCAGTCACCAATCCATGCGCAGGTTTTTGCTTATGCAGATAAGATCAGCAATATGCTTATGCCTAAGACAAGAGCATACTATGAAATATGGCTGGACGAAGAAAAGATATTAGATAAAAAAGATGAAGAAGATCCGTTGTACCAGGAAAGGTACATGCCGCGGAAATTTAAAATCGGTATTGCAATACCGCCCAATAATGATGTAGATGTATTTACAAATGATATTGGGCTAATAGCTATTATTGAAAATGACAAATTACTGGGATTCAATATTGCCATCGGTGGTGGATTATCGACAACTCACGGTAATGCACAAACGTATGCAAGACTGGGTACGGTAATCGGTTTTGCTGAGAGTGAAGAAAAAACACTTAAAGCAATTTATGAAATACTGACAGTGCAAAGAGATTTCGGAAACCGCAGCGACAGGAAATTTGCCCGCCTAAAATATACAGTTGACAGGTTAGGTGTTGATGTCTTTAAAGATAAAGTAGAAAAGCGGGTCGGCTTTAAATTAGAAGAAGCAAAGCCTTTCAACTTTACTGGCAGGCACGACTATTATGGCTGGTATAAAAACGATGAAGGCAAATGGTATTACACGCCATTTATAGAAAATGGCCGGATACTCGATGATGAGCAAGTGGCTCTGAAATCTGCACTGTTAGAAGTTGCCAAAACGGGCAAAGCAAATTTTCGCTTTACAGGGAATCAAAATGTAATTGTAAGCGACGTTAGTGAAGTGGATAAAGAAGCTGTAAACAATATTCTTGAGCAATTCAAGGTAACAGAGCATACAGACAATGCCTCTGTTATTCGTAAAAATTCGATGGCATGCGTGGCCTTACCGACTTGCCCCCTGGCACTTGCAGAAGCGCAGCGCTATATGCCTTCGTTAATCACAAAAATTGAAACTCTGCTCGAAAATCATAGGTTGAATAATGAAAACATTATTATAAGAATGACGGGCTGCCCCAATGGATGTGCAAGATCATACAATGCAGAAATAGGCTTTGTGGGAACAGCCATGGGGCGGTATAACTTACATCTTGGCGGCGATCATGAAGGCCTACGGTTGAATAAAGTCTATAAAGAGAGCCTTAACGAAGAAGCGATTTTACAAGAACTGGATACGTGGTTTTCAGATTTCAAAAATGAAAAAAAAGAAGGTGAAAAATTTGGCGATTATTCTTTTAGAAAATTATATAATTAAATAATTGCCTTAACAAGAGTTAGTATTCTTAATATGTTTTGCGGTATCCCGTTTCAAAATTTATCCATTAAATAAAAATCATCCAGTTGATAGAAGCAAAAGAAGAGATAGTAGCCAAAGAAGAGAATAATCTCTTCCCTATCTTTTTAAAGCTTGAAACACTTCGCTTACTTATTATAGGAGGCGGAAATATCGCATTGGAAAAATTAAATGCAGTATTAAGTAATTCTCCTCAAACAAAAATCAGGTTGATTGGTATTGAGATAAGTAAAGACATTAAACAAATCGCTAAAGAAAAAAACAACCTTGAGTTATTGGAAAGAGCGTACGCTATCAACGACTTTGATGAAGCAGATATTGCAATAGTAGCTGTAAATGATATTGCGATGAGTGAACAAATAAGAAATGACGCACATCAAAAAAATAAACTCGTAAACATTGCAGACAAGCCGGGCTTATGTGATTTTTATTTGAGTTCAATTGTAAAAAAAGGTAATCTTAAAATTGCCATTTCCACCAATGGAAAATCGCCAACCATTGCTAAAAGATTAAAGGAACAAATCAATGATTTGGTTCCTGATGAAATGGATGAAGTTTTGGATAATATGAACGTAATAAGGAATGGGCTTCATGGAGATTTTGCTGAGAAAGTAAAAAACTTAAATGAGATCACGAGTGTATTGGCAGCGAAACAGATAGTGCTAAATGGTACGCAAAAGCCAGGCACAAAAAAATGGCAGAAGATTGTCAAGTGGTGCTTGTTTGCATTTTGCTTTATGATATTGGGCCATGCAATTCTATCTTATATCCCCTTTCATGAAATAATGGGTAGAATAAAAACCATTCCTGATTATGCGGAATTGAAACCATTCCTGATTATGTTTTGCACTGGTTTTATTGCTCAAATGGTTGATGGTTCATTAGGCATGGGATATGGAACTATTTCTACTACTTTTCTTTTGGCGAACGGTGTTAGTCCTGCAATTGTGAGCAGCAGGGTTCACTCAGCGAGGGTATTCTCTAGTGGAGTATCTGGTTATAGTCATCATCGCTTTGGCAACATCAATAAAAAATTATTCAAGGCATTGGTGATACCTGGTATCATTGGCGCAGTCACAGGAGCCACCCTGGCTTATTTCAGCCAAAAATATGTAAGTTATGTTCGCGTACCTCTTTCGCTCTATACATTATACCTTGGCTATTTTATTTTACAAAAAGCTTTTAAAAAGAAGCAACCTACTGGTAAAATAACGAAGGCCGGATGGCTGGCGACGTTAGGTGGATTTATGGACTCGTATGCCGGTGGAGGCTGGGGCACATTGGTCACAAGTACATTAATTTCAAAAAGAAAAAGTGCCCGCTATGTAATTGGTTCTGTTTGCCTGGCAGAGTTTTTTGTTGTGCTCGCCAGCTCTATTACATTTTTTATAGTCTTAAAGAGTCTTCCACTATTAGATATTGCCGGCCTTATTGTTGGCGGCCTTCTCGCAGCACCTCTTGCAGCAAGGCTGGTTGGAAAAGTGCCAATTAAAAAAATGTTTATTGCAATCGGAGCTCTTGTAATTATTACAAGTTGCATGACGCTTTGGAAAGTAATTGCGCAATTGCTAGCCGCATAGAATTCTCTCAAACAATGTTGTCATTGTATCGCTATTTATAATTTCTTATCCTGGAATCAGGCTATTTTTTAATGATGATAGATAAGTAACGATTCACGTTATTATTCATCGTTTCACATCCAGGTTTTTCTTTGATACTATTCATTAGTATGCGCAATACTTTACAATATCGCGTTATCGCCAGCAAGTTTTTAGAAAATATTTTTTGATTATCAGTCTCAAGCATGTCATAAAAAATATTCTTAAAATAATACCCTACAAATTTGGTAGACTAATAAAACTTGTATTATATTTGCAGCGCATAAAATCATTTATGAAAACTTTATTAACACTGCAAAGCCTTTCTTTATTTACCCGCCGAATGCGATGTTGGGTCGAATGCGATAATGCATTAACTGCATAATTAACACACCAAATTTTAAATTCAAGTTTTACACCTTAGCCTGATCTTTTTTCAGGCAATGGAACTCCTATACTCACAATTCAATAATTTTTATTCAAAAAAAAATGAAAACATTAATTTTCCTCACCGTCTTTTTATCTCCTTTATTAGGCTTCGCGCAATTAAATGGATCCGTTATTGTAAGCGGAATAGTAGTTGAAGAACATGGTCAACCTCTTGATGGGGCAAGCGTTACTGCAAAAGGCTCTCGCCAGGGTGCAATCACTGATTCAAACGGCCATTTTTCTCTTATCACCAATCAGAAGTTTCCGTTTCATCTTGTTATTAGTTCTATAGGATTTGCACCCCAGGAGATTTTAGTAAAAAATCCCGATGCTAAGTTAGAAGTACAAATGAATACACAGACTTTTATTGCCAATGAAATTGTAATAACAGGTAGCCGTAAAGAGGAAAAATTATTACAGTCTCCTGTATCTATTGAAAAATTAGATATAAAAGCCTTGAAAGAAACACCTGCTGCTTCATTTTATGATGCCCTTGGGAACGCGAAAGGTGTTCAATTAACCACTTCATCCATCACATTCAAAGTGCCCAATACGAGGGGATTTAATATTCCAAACAACTTTCGCTTTATGCAATTGGTAGATGGAATAGATATGCAGGCTGCTACCCTCGGTGTACCTTTGGGCAACGCGATAGGGCCAACTGAGCTTGATATACAAAGTATAGAAGTAACGCCGGGAGCAGCATCCGCTTTATATGGCATGAATGCTATTAATGGAATGGCAAACCTTATAACAAAAAACCCATTTACATCAGAAGGGTTAAGCATTTTTCACCGCACTGGTATTAACCATGTGGACGGTATTGATCATTCTGCAAGTATACTAACCGAAACGGCTATACGATTTGATAAAGCATTCAATGATAAGTTTGCTTTTAAGATTAACGCCAGTTATTTGCAGGGCACAGATTGGATATCAAATACCCGCATAGACCAAAACCCAAATAATAAAAACACTGCCAATCCTGCATACCCTGCATTGGACGGAGCTAATAATATTGTATTTGATGGTTGGAATAAGTATGGAGATGATGCCCTTGCAGGAAGCAATACTGTATCACTTACAGGCTTAACTATTGATGGTATAACTAACAGGACATTGACCGTGGCCCGCACGGGCTATTGGGAAAAAGACTTAGTTGATCCCAAAGTAGATAATTTAAAATTTGATGCAACATTGCGTTATCGTTTAACTCCTTCTACGGAGTTGACCTATTCCTACCGGGTTGGTAAAATGGATGGTGTTTTTCAGAGAGGCAATAAAGTTAAGTTAGACAATGTAGTAGTTCAGAATCATCATCTGGAATTAAAGGGGAAAAACTTTACTATTAAAACTTATGTGTCACGTGAAAATTCAGGTGATTCATATAATGTAAAGCCATTAGCAGATAATTTAGATTTATATACCGGCGGTAGCGCAAGTGTGTGGGGTACTAAATATAAAGATGCACTAAATACTTTTGCAACTTCACATGGAGGTAACTTAACTTCTGCAAACCTTGCGGAAGCAACTCAATATGCCCGCCAGCAGGCCGATGCAGGCCGTGCGGAGCCAGGCACTCAACGATTCAATATTGTAAAGGACTCCATCATTAATATTAATAACTGGGATATTAAATCGAGTGCAATACCAAATGCACCGGTAACTGGTGGAGCTGCATTAGTTCAAAAAAGCAATCTTTATCACATTGAAGGACAATGGGATCTTTCCAAACAAGTAAAATATTTTGACTTGTTGATTGGGGCAGATGCACGTGTTTACGAATTGATTCCTGATGGTAATAATTTTGTTGATTTTAAAAGGCCTATTGCCGAAAGAAATATTCCTTTGCCAGATGGCAGTTTCGGAGAAAATACTTACTATAAAAAATTTGGTGGCTTTGCACAGGTTACTAAAACATTATTTAAAGAGAAATTAAAATTATGGGGTTCGCTTCGTGAAGACTATAATCCTGAATTTACAGCAAAACTAACACCACGCCTTGCCACCGTTTATACATTTAAAGAAAAGCATAATTTTCGTTTTACTTACCAACAAGGATATCGTTTCCCTGCATTATTTGAAGCCTTATCTTATGTAAATAACGGCCGGGTTAAGCGTGTAGGTATTTTACCAATTATTAATGAAGGCCTGGGATATAGGGAAAATAGCTATACCCAATCTTCTGTAGCAACATTCAATTCAGTTCTGAAACTTGCTGGCAATTCAGATTCAGCAGCCTTGGCAAACCGTTTATTGCTTAAAGCAGCATCTTTACCAAATGGCAGGCCGGAGAAAATTACCTCATTTGAAGTCGGTTATAAAAGTATTTTATTTAATAACAAATTATTTATAGACTTTGATGCATACACTAATACCTATGACGGCTTTCTTGGACAGGTGCAGGTATTTGTGCCAATAGCACAAACCATCGGGTCTGATGCAGCAGTGCTTGCAATGATTGATAGAAACAGGGATGCACAGCCTGCAAAACCAGCAACAGCAATTTCACCGGCAACTGCGGCAAGTAGTGGGCAGGACAGGTATAGGGTATATACCAATGCAAAAAATAAGTACACCACTTATGGATCATCATTAGGCCTTACTTATAATTTCTATAAGACTTTTACTATTTCAGGTAATGTGAACTATAATAAAATTAAAGGTAATTCTACTGCTGACTTATTTATAACAGGATTTAATACACCGGATTGGACCACTAATGTTTCTATTGGTAACCGTGCAATTACAAAAAACTTAGGGTTTAATATTGTTTGGAAATGGCAGGACAGTTTCTTATGGGAAAGCCCATTAGTAACAGGTGGTGTGGAAGCAATAAATAACGTTGATGCACAAATTACACTACGCTTGCCTTCTGCAAAATCTACAATCAAATTCGGGGGAACTAATGTTTTCAATAACAGGCATATTGAATACGCCGGCGGCCCTACAATTGGCGCTTTATATTATGTCGCCTGGACAATTGATAACTTATTAAAATAATTTATACAAACGGTCTGTACAACTACAGGCCGTTTCATTTTCAATTATGAAGAAAAAATTATTGCTACTGTTGTTATGGACCATCTCAATACATACACTTTGGGCGCAACAAAAGAATACGCAAAACATAGAACAGATATGGCTGGGATATTTTAACCAAAGCCGGTTACTGATAAGTGGGGAACTGGGCTGATCTGCATTTACGAACGAAAGAAAATTTCACTGATAAATTTTCACAATCAATTATTCGTTTGAGGCTTATTTACTATCCGATGGATGAAACTAAGCTCACCATGGGTTATGCGTACATCAGCATTTATCCCGGCGATAACCATACAGAGATAACACAACCTGAGCATCGTATATGGCAGCAAGTTCAATGCATACTAAATATGGTAAAAAAAGAATGATGGAATGGTTCAGGCTGGAACAAAGATTCAGGCGTAATAAATTAAACGATTCTAATCTGGCTTCAAGCACTAATTTTAATTACAGGCTAAGATATAATATCTGGTATGATGTGCCTTTCTGCTATCCAAACTGCCTTTGTTGTAAAGGCTTGCATGAAGTACATTTGCAAAAATTATTTAAGAAAGTTTAAGAAGACAAAAAACCATGGAACAACATCCTATAACAAAAGCCATACGCATACAAACAGAACGAACAAGGGAAGGAGAACATTCTACTCCTATGTTTCTCACCAGCAGTTTTTGTTTTGATAATGCAGAAGATATGAGGGCAGCTTTTGCTGACGAAACTGATGATAATATTTATAGCCGTTTCAGCAATCCTTCTGTAAAAGAATTTATAGATAAAATGGTGGCGTTGGAAGGAGCAGAAGCTGGTGTGGCTACTTCTACCGGCATGAGTGCTGTGTTTGCAAGTTTTATGGCGCTGTTAAAAAGCGGCGATCATCTTATCTCCTGCGATGCAGTTTTTGGAAGCACACATAATATCATAAAAAAATACTTACCCAACTACGGCATCGAAAGTACTTATGTAAGCGCTGATAATATAGATGAATGGGAAGCTGCAATTCGTCCGAATACAAAAATGATTTACCTGGAAACGCCAACCAATCCCGGCCTTGAAATTATCGACCTGGCATTTGTATCGGCGCTCGCCCAGAAGTACAACCTTATTTTAAATGTTGACAATTGCTTTGCAACACCCCTTAATCAGCGACCAATTGATTTTGGGGCGCACCTCGTTGTACATTCGGCGACCAAGTGGATTGACGGGCAAGGAAGAGTGCTGGGAGGAGTGATTGTAGGTGATAAAAAACTTGTTCACGATATTTATTTGTTTTGCCGAAACACAGGCCCATCCTTATCTCCATTCAATGCATGGTTCTTAAGTAAAAGCCTGGAAACACTGGATGTGCGTATGGAGCGGCATGCCAAAAATGCTTTGCATATCGCAAAGGCATTAGAGAATCATCCAAAAATATCATGGCTTAAATATCCCTTTTTAGAAAGCCACCCTCAACATGAGATAGCCATCAAACAAATGAAAGACGGCGGAGGTATTTTATGTTTTGAATTAAGTGGCGGCCTGGAAAGCGGAAAGAAATTTTTAAACAACCTTGAAATACTTACACTCACGGCCAACCTTGGCGACTCAAGAAGTATTGCCTCTCACCCGGCGAGCACAACACACGGAAAACTTACGGAAGAAGAAAGATTAAAAGTGAATATAACGCCCGGGCTTATACGCATTTCTGTTGGCCTTGAATACGCTGATGATATTTTGAATGATATTTTACAGGCTCTGGAGAAGTGCTGATATAAAAAATAAACCTGGGTGAAATGCATCAGTTTGATGGCACCAAATCAGTTGCCTGCGCATAAATATCCGCTAAAGCAAGATCACAATCTATTGCGCTGATATGTATATGGCTGTTCTTTTCTTTTGATGTGTGTAACATCCATTCATTATTTTCTTTCCTTGTATAAATTTCCAATGCGTACTCCGTACTGCTTACCAATATATAATTTTTCAACGATGGGGAATCGGACGGTATAATTTTGATAAATGGCAATTGCAAAATTTGGGATATCACGATAACACTTACTTATATTTAAATTCTAAAAAAATTGATTATGCATACAGATGACATTTTTGATGATAAACAAGACTTGAGTGATCGCGGGAAGACATGGCAAAGAAGAGAGTTTGTAACAACAATCGCAAAGGCGATTGGCGCTGCTCCCCTGTTATCAGTTCCGGGTTTTTCTATGGCTATAGATAATACGCATCGCAGATCTTCGCTTACAGTGCAAGAAGTAATTGACCTGATTCTTTCCTCAATTCCTGGTGCACCATTTCCCAAAACCGTTGACACCATTAAATCCGGCAATCCATCTCAACAGGTAACCGGCATTGTTACTACCATGTTCGCCACGAATAAGGTGATTGAACAAACTATTAGCACAGGCGCCAATTTTATTATAGCGCATGAGCCTACATTTTATAATCACTTAGATGATGTTGTATGGCTGGCCAGTGATGAGGTATATCAAAATAAGAAAAAGCTGCTTGAGAAAAATAAGATAGTTGTCTGGAGATTTCATGATGGCATCCATGCGCACAAACCGGATGGAGTATTAATGGGTGTATTAAATGCACTCGGCTGGCAACAATATTACAATGCAGACAAGCCACATATTATCATACTTCCAACTACTACTCTTGGAGATGTAATAAATCATTTGAAAGATAAGCTGGGCATTCAACATCTAAAGGTGATAGGTGATCTTTCACAGAAATGCAGCCGTATTGCGCTTTTACCGGGCGCTGCAGGAGGCATGTCGCAGATTGGAGTTTTGCAAAAAGAAAAACCTGATCTACTCATATGCGGGGAAATAAACGAATGGGAAACGGCAGAGTATGTTCGTGACATGCGGCATATGGGTTCGCAAACATCGTTAATAGTCACGGGCCATTCAGTAAGTGAAGAACCAGGACTGGAATGGTTGGTAAATTGGCTTCAGCCACAAATTCCTGGAATTAAGATAACGCATATTTCTTCTTATGATCCTTTTGAGTGGCCGTAAGAATTCATTAGCTAAAAAGTTAATGATGGAATTGGGATGGAATTAATTTGATTTTTTGAAGGCCTGTTTTATAATACCTAAAATCGATAAGTCATCGCAAATCCGCTTGCCCCATTATTAAATATTTCTGGCGTTACCGATACGTTTTTAAAATTTTTATTTTTGTGAAATTGAGGAATTAATATCCCCGTAGCAGTGCCGATTACAGAAGATAATAAACAGTCGCTGAAAAAATGATAGCCCGCCTGGATGCGCATATAAGCCATTAGCCCGGTCAAAGCCCCGGAAGTGGCGTAGAGGTAAGGAGTAAGTTTAGAGTTAGGATGAAAGTCGTGATACACTTTTGAAATAAAGAAAAAAGATGCCGCCGTACCGGCAACATGGCCCCCATAAAAAGATCGTTGCGCTCCCCTGTCGAGTCGCTTAGCCATTGGAGCTTTATCACCATACACAAAAGGGCGGCTCCTGTAAACGAGGCCGGCAGAAAGCGTGTACATAGAACCAGTGATAGCAATGGTTTCTATATATAAAACTGCCACCTGTCCAAATTTGGCTCGTTGATCTTTATCAATCAATGCGGCAATGAATGGCAGTGCATAATCTGCATCAAAGAGAATATAGCTGTCCCTGTCTGCCTGTGGTGAAAAGTTCCCGGCACAAAAGCGATCAAAGAAGGGAAGTTTGTCTTTAGTTTTAGCGGCCAGTTCAGCAGGCGTTAGATCTTTTTTGTTACTTATTAATTCGTACCCCAAAAATGTAACACCGACAGCGCCTGCAATCGCAAGCCCGTCACCCCAAAAACTGGTCCTGTAGGGAGAAAAGACGGAAGTGTTTTTTAAGTGATCCGCAGAACGAAATTCTTTTAAGAGCGAATTTTTAAGCGCTTCATTATCCGTTATAATTTTTTTTGAAGCTGCATCTTCATTCGCATTATCAACCGCAAAGGACAATCTTTGTTGTGCATCAATTTTCTCTGCAGGCGTGCTCACTTCCTGAGCAAATAAAAGCTGGGAGAAAAAAATGGTAGCTAAAAGAATGACGCATTTTTTCATAATAAAATTTTAGGATTAACCTTTAATTATGCAAATAGAATTTCCGTAATGCAAATATAATGCTGCACTTCTATTGCCAAAACGCTCCGTTATTCGGGATTGGCAAATAGGCCATAGGGAAAATTTACTTACTTCATAAGCTCTCCGGCCCGCCATTCAGATTTTGGATTAAAATATTTCCACGCAATTGCAGATATCTTTCTTGTAAGCGTCCATGCTTCATTGTTAGTATTCCAACTTGTATCCTGGTTGTTTTTGGAAAAAATGGAAAGGATGTACGGATGCTTTCCATTTACATACATGATCTCATTCCTGCTTTCGTCAACGGCGCCGGTTTTATCTGCTACAAATATATCCGGGGGAATTTGCGAAAGACCTTCTTCATCCCAGAATTGCCTTCCTAAAAGCCGCAACATCTTTTCACTCACCTCTGCATTTATAATTTTTTTATTTACAATCATTTTCATAAGAGATGCCATCTCACGGGGTGTCGTTTGTCCCCAACCATATTGTTCCCAATTTCCTTTTCGGCCGGTTGTCCTGCTATTTACTCTTGTATATTGTAAGCCAAGGCTGTCCAGGTAAGAATTGATTAATGTGCCGGATCCGCTTAAGCCTTGAAGCCATAAACTTGCGGTGTTATCGCTCGTAGTTATCATAAGCATTAGCAGCTTCGCAATTGAAATTTTTTCTCCGCTTTTAAATGAAGCGAGAATGTCTTCTCCTTCCGAATAAAATAGTGAATCAGTGTAAGTCATTACCTGGTGATATTGTAATTCGCCATTGTACATTTTGTGCATTACACCAATAAGAATTGGAATCTTTACAATGCTCGCCGTAGGATAAATAGTATCTGCATTGATTGCCGTTATTTTATTTTTGCCAAGATCATATACATAAACGCCCATATTACCATGAAAGCCATTTAAGGCATTGCTTATTTGGGCTTGCAATTTTTTATCAGTTTTCTGTGCTGTGGTTGTAAGCGAAACGATAGATAAAAGACATATCATTATTTGTTTCATAGCATCATTTTTAAAAAAAAAAATCTTTAGATAATTATGAATGTAAAATAATTTGGAATGCAATACAAAATGAATATTCACAAAAATTATATTACAAAAGGTCTTCCCTGCAAAAACTTAAGGATAAAGGGTTACTTATTGAAAGTAACTGGAATTAATAAGAAAGAAAAAATTGAACATTTTAAAAAGACACAAAATATCATCAACGTTCATTGTCGTATATTTTATGTGGTGGGCTTTTATTCTATTTTATTTTTTTACTCCTACTAGAACTGCAACGCCTGTTTGTGACTTTTCTCCTCTGGCAATTATTTTTATATCAACTTTTTTAGGATTAATTTATTCAATCACTTTTATAATTAAATCAATATTTGCCAGAGGGCCAAACAGGACTGACCATCTTATTTTTTTAGGGATAATTACGTTGCCATTGATTAGTGCCGGACTTTATTTGGCAAGTAATGCTTAGGGTTTGAACTTCCTTATATAAATATCCGCATAGCAGTAAGCTCCATCATTTCTATTGTATTGACAAATTTCCCTGTATCAAAAACTTTTTCCCTGCATTCACCATAAGTATTGAATCCGAAGAAAGCGTGTAAGGAATATTTAATATGCAGTCGCTACCAACTGGCGGATCAATTATTATTTCACTTCCTGCGGTAATAGTGGAAGGCGGCATTTTGTTATTGCTCCAATTTATGGGGTTATCCCAATTGCCATTGCCCGTAAATTTATAGATAGTGGTGGCTACTGGTGAAATAAAAGGCTTGATATCAAACGACCTTAATTTTTGATTGACAGTTATTGTAAACGGCCCTACCGGGTGAACAAATTTTTCATTGCTAATATAGCCATAGGTGCTATTTCTAAATGCGATCCCTTCACTCTGCCCCATTACGGCTGCACTTGGTAAACTGATCAATCTTTTATTTCCATTAAAATAATATCCATCGTGATAGCCTGTAAGTATCTCCAGGAAGTGATTTCCGGTTCCTGAGTTTTGATATCCAAGTAATACAACAGTACCTTGTCCCGGAGCTTTATCTGCAGCAGTAACTAAAAATCCGGCTGGAAGTTTTTCCACAGGATCAAGAACATAATCTCCCGGTAAGGTGCTATTGATAATGTAATGCGTTGTGGTAAGGTCAATCCAATTTTTGCTAAAGAGATGGATTTTCCCGCCGTCTATCAACATAGCTTCACAATCATACTTTGTGTTGTTTGCAGAAGTTGTATCCGGTGGTTGCGGCTGATCACTGTATGTGAAAGTTAAACTATCAATTTGCGCAGCGGGAATAAATGCATTTTGAGTGGTTGTAAAATCGGGTATAGCGCTGAAAAGAAATTTGTATATTTTTAAGTCACCTCTTGCTCCATATCCATTGTTTCCAAAATCACCAATGTAAAAGTACTTCCCATCAAAGGCTATATCTTCCCAATCAACATTGTTTGCTCCTGAGAGATTAACTGTTTGTAATATCGTGTTGGTAAGCGTATCAATCCTATAAATCGCTGCTGCTCCGCCCCCATCATTAAAGGTCCACAAATAATTTCCGGCCATTTGCAGGCCGCTGCTTTCAATCAAAATATTATTAATAGGATCAACCTTTATTACCGGCGTATAACTGGTAGCAGCATACGTGCATGTGCCATCATTTGCCGTGGCGGAAGAATTGTAATTATTTGCTAGTGGATCAGTGCAGCCATAAACCTGGCTATGCGCTGTGTCAACATGAAAAAGAATAAAAAACAAAAAGGAAAAACTATAAGCAGATTTCAGGCATGTATTCAGCGTCATTGTTTTTTGGTAATTATAAATTCAGCGCAAATCTATTGATAAATAAAAAAGGACTGATGTTATAACAATATTAAGCTGTAGTTATTGCCCCATTCAGGCATTTAAAATTACCTGGCTAAAATTAAGTGCATTAAAGAAACATAGATATCTGCGGCAAAAGATGTCATCGAGTATCCGTCAAACTCCTTATTTGAAAAGAGAGCTTACACGATCATTTTTGTTCTTATCGCTTCGCTTTTATTTGCGATTACCACAGGCTCGGCAACGGTCAAAGATATAAGACGGATAATTTTTAAACGATTCATAACTTTCATAATAATAAAGGTAGAATCGAATTCATACCATTTTTTTGCAAAGTTCGGATCAAATTTTTTGAAGTGATGATTGTTCTGAAATAACTCTCCCATCATAATAATTCCCCATGGTGTGGTATTCCTGGAATGATCACCATTATTAAAATTTGAATAACCTAATTTATGCCCAAACCAGTTTACAATAGCACCCTGGATAGGCCCCATAATAAAATGGATAGGAAGCAAAAGGAACCACCACATATTGGGAGCAAAAATTATATAGAAAGTAGTGTATAATGCACCAAACAAAAGTCTTGTAACTGTGTGATGCCCTAACCTATCAAGCTTGTCCCACATGGGAATATATTCTTTCGTGAATTGCGGATCTGGCAGATTTTTACCGGTATGAAATCCCCTGAAGATGACAACTGTGTGAAGCATCATGTGCCAGATATCCTTGAAAAAATGCGGGGAATGAGGATCTTTTTCAGTATCGCTATACGTGTGATGCATGCGATGCATTACAGCATAAGCCCGCGGCACGAGAAAAGACGAGCCCTGTGTGAGCCATGTCAATATATAAAATGCTTTTTCCCATCTTTTTGACGTAGTATACATCTGGTGTGATGCGAAACGATGCAGGAAAAATGAATGGAAAAATAAAGAGAAAAACCAGTGGCAAAAGAAGAAAACGAGGATAGCAAACATTCTGTGATTTTAAAAGATATCGAATGCGGTAAGCTACGTTTAAATAATGGTAACGGATTCGATTACACGAAGTTTAACTTATGGAATAAATTAATCATTCAACTTTACCTTTCGCAACTCCAGTAAATTAAGACTGTTGGGTGTAAAGTTTTTTACATATGGCTGCACAAGCCTTATTACCATATCATACCACAAAGGCACTACAGGCGCATCGTTCATCATTAACTGGTCTGCCCGCTGATAAATTTTATAGCGAAGGGAATCATTTTTCTCTGCTAATGCTGCTTCGTATAAATTATCAAACGCAGGATTTTTATAGCGGGTATAATTTGGCGGAGCAGGGTTCTTTCCATAAAAAACACTAAGATAATTTTCAGCATCAGGATAATCTGCTATCCAGCTTCCGCGAAAAAATAATGCTTCTGACTTTGCCGTTTGCTCCAGCAATAAACTTTTCTGTACGGTTTCCACCTGGATTTTAATGCCAATCTGTTGCAATTCATTAGCGATATAACTTGCAAGGTCTGCATATATCGGGATGGTAAGCAGTGGAATTGCCGGAAGCCCCGACCCATTTGGATAACCGGCTTCTTTTAATAATTCCAAAGCTTTTGCCGGGTCATAACGGTAACCCTTAACCGCAGATGAATCAAATGACGGAAACCCGGCCGGCACAAAACCGCTTTCCGCCGGAATGCCTATTGAGTTACGGATGTATAACATCATTTTTCTCCTGTTGAATCCATAGTTGATGGCCTGCCTTACTTTTAAGTTACGTAAGGGAGAATTTTTTACAACATCTTTCGAGGTATCCTGTAATATGCCGAGATATTCTATATTAAGATAAGGATGCTTTTCTAAAACTATTTTTCCCTGCCAGTCTTTTCGCAGCTCACCTTTTTTTGTAAGCACCTCATCCTTAAAAGAAGCATCAATATCATTAATGAAATCGAGGCGCCCCTGTTGAAATTCCAGGAACTCCGTGGCTTTGTTTTCAAAAAAAGAAACCCTGATACCATTAAGGTATGGAAGCCTTGTGCCTACACTGTCTTTTTCAAAATAATTTGGATTTTTTTTCATGATCAAGGCCTGCCCTTCTTCCCATGCCACAAATTGAAATGGGCCGGTGCCGCACGGATGGCTGCGAAAATCTTTGCCATATTTTTCCACAGCTTCGTGTGGTACAATGGAACAGTACTGCATGCTCAATATGCCAAGTATTGGATGAAAAGGCGACGCGAGCTTTAGTTGAAATGTTGTATCGTCAATAGCGGTGAAAGGTTGTAACGAATCAACCCTGCCATTAAATATCCAGGCACCGCTGCTGGCTGTATTTTTATCCATGATGCGTTGCAGGCTGTATGCTACATCTTCTGCGACCATTCTTCTTCCTTTGCCATTTGGAAAAGCATTATCATCATGAAAAAAAACATCGCTGCGCAAATGAAAAATAAAACGCAGGTTATCATCAGACTCTTCCCAGCTTTTAGCAAGTGAAGGAACAATATTAAGACTATCGTCCGTTTGAACTAATGTATTATAAACCTGGTGGACGGCCCAAATGATAGATTGATTTTTTGCAAAGGCAGGATCAAGTGTTGCGATGCCTGTTTGTTCATTATAATGAAAAATATTTTTTGCTTCGTGTTGGCTTCCGCATGATGAAATAAATACCAGGAACAGCATTCCTATAACAGAAAAGATATAACTATATGCAAATTTTATAAACGGGAAGGGTGTTTGATTATTTAACTTCATCTTTGACTTGGAAAAAATAAATTTAGCAAATGAAAAAGATAACGGCCGCAATTTGTTTCATGTTTATATGTTTTACAACAATTGCGCAGACATTTACACATGCCGATACATTACGTGGAAGCAATGGCCCCGGCCGGGCCTGGTGGGACGCAACAAAATACAATTTGCATGTAAAATTTAATCTCGCAGACAGCACCATCTCCGGTTACAATATTATCAGTTACAAAGAAATTGAAAATCGCCATGTGGATTATTTTCAAATTGACCTGCAGGAGCCTATGAGCATTGATTCAATAATAATGGATAACGGTACACAAAGCAGGGAGCGAAACATCGGAGGCACTATAAGAAAAACATATACCAATACACGCAGGAATCTTTCTTATACAAGAGATGGAAACGCGTGGTTTGTCAGCCTGAAGAATATGCAGCCGGCAACAGACGGCCGTGTTGCAGAAAATAATCTTCGCATGGGAGAACCTGTTGCAGCGCTCCCTGTTTTAAATAAAATAAGCAGCGAAAAAACCCTCGCTATTTATTATCATGGCAAACCAAAAGTTGCCAAACATGCACCGTGGGACGGAGGATTGATCTGGACAAAAGATAAAGCCGGTAACCCATGGATAACTATTGCCTGCCAGGGTCTTGGCGCAAGCGTCTGGTATCCGTGCAAAGACATACAAAGCGATGAACCCGATAGCGCAGAAATATACATTACTGCACCATCTGAACTTGTTGCTGTCAGTAATGGAAGAATGAGAAATAAGATAAATAATAATGATGGCACTACCACTACTTCATGGGCGGTTGTAAACCCGATCAATAATTATGACCTTATTCCCTACATAGGAAAATATGTGCATTTCGGCGAGATTTATAAAGGAGAAAAAGGAGAGCTGACGATGGATTATTGGGTGATAGACTCAAACCTCGTAAAGGCAAGAAAGCAATTTGAAGAGGCGCCACGCATGATGAAGGCATTTGAATATTGGTTTGGCCCTTATCCTTTTTATGAAGACGGATATAAACTTATTGATGCACCGCACCTCGGTATGGAGCATCAGAGTGCCGTTGCTTACGGCAACGGCTACATGAACGGATATCATGGAACGGACCTCTCTGGCAGCGGATGGGGAATGAAGTGGGATTTCATTATTGTACATGAAAGCGGGCACGAATGGTTTGGCAACAACATCACTTCAAAAGATATTGCCGATATGTGGATACATGAAGGATTTACTAATTATAGTGAAACACTCTTTACTGAATATTATTTTGGCAAAAAAGCTGCAGAAGAATATGTAACCGGCATTAGAAAAAATATTGAAAATAAGGAGCCAATTATTTCGGCTTATGGCGTGAACAATGAAGGCCCGATTGATATGTATTACAAAGCAAGTAACATGATCCATACCATTCGCCAGGTAATAAACAATGATTCAACTTTCAGGAATATATTGAGAGGATTAAACAAAACATTCTATCACCAAACAGTTACGAGCAAACAGATCGAAGATTATATAAGCCAGCAATCACATCATGATTTTTCAAAAGTGTTTGACCGATATTTAAGAACTATCAAAGTTCCTACACTTGAATACAGTATCGATAATGGAGAGCTTAAATATCGCTGGGCTAATGTTGTTCCGGGGTTTGCCATGCCTGTGAAAATATTGGATGAAAAAGGCGATTACATTTTCATTTATCCAACAGAAAGTTTTCAGCAAATGAAAACAGAAATGAAGGAATTAAAAGTTGATGACAATTTTTATTTATTTACAAGGGAGACAAAGATGGATTAATTATCAAATACCTTTCATGTCTTGCCTGGCAATATTTATTCGAAAGAAGTTTATTTTCGTTGGAACCAATTTTCAATTTTTATACCTTTAATATTTGCAAAGTCCTTTATATTATCCGTTACTAAAGTTAGTTCGCTCTCTATTGAAGTTACACCTATCAAAAGATCAAATTCATCATTAATAGGTTTTCCAATTTTTCTAAGTCTAACTTTTTCTTCAGCATAGCGTTTAACACAGCTATAAATTGGAATTGTTGAAAGTCCATTAATAAAATTATCCACAGCTTTATGGGACTTCGAGGGATTGTCACTGTTTTCAGCACCAAAACGTAGTTCAAAAATTGTAATTTCAGAAATGTAGCAATTCTCACGTCCTTTCCTTCATGGTTTTATCTAAATCCAATTTGCCACGAAGAAAGAAAACGCAAGTACTTGTGTCAAGCAGGTAAGCCATTAAAATTTAATTTCTTTTTCTCTAAACTTTCGGCTGGATTTTATTTCGGCGATGATCTCTTCCGCAGATTTTTCTGAAGCAAAAGCTCCAAATGACTTGTAAAAATTGTTTGCTTTATGTTTCTTTTTAGTGTTTAAAGATTTTGAAAGACTTTCAATTAATTCCGCTTTGCTCTCTGAACTCAAATTTTCAAGAAGCCCTGAATAAACCTCAACAAGATGTTTGTCAGTGTAATTCATAAAATTTTTTAAAGCTAAGTTACAAAAGTTTGGTCCCTCACGCCCTGTGTTCTATATCAAAAAATGTCAAGAAAATATTAACCATTAATTTAGCCATTCAATTTTATCTATGTCGCAGATACGAAGGCAAAGTATCATATCAACTGGGTTTGTTTATTTTGGTTTTCTCTTGGGCTTTATAAATACTTACTTATTTACGAGGCAAGGATCTCCATTCACTCCTTCGCAGTATGGATTAACGGGGATTTTTATTGCGGTCGGCAACCTGATGTTCGCATTTGCCAATCTCGGCATGGTGTCTACGGTGTATAAATTCTATCCTTATTACAATGACAATCTCCCGAAGAAAAAGAACGACCTGATGACATGGGCATTAATGGTGAGCCTCGTGGGCTTTTGCCTTGTGGTTCTTGCCGGAATAATTTTTAAAGATTTGGTGATAAGAAAATTCGGTGAAAATTCTCCTGAATTTATTAGGTATTACCTCTGGGTTTTTCCCTTTGGCTTTTCACTTCTGTTGTTTTCCACACTGGAAGTATTTGCATGGAACATCCGCAAATCCATCTTCACCACATTTTTAAGGGAAGTGCTTTTTCGCGGTCTTACAACAATTCTCATATTTATTTTGAGTTTCAAATTGATCCATAGTTTTGATGCGTTTATTAAATTGTATGCTTTCACTTATGGTATAGTTGCGTTGGTTCTTTTTATTTATCTTTTATGGAAAAAAGAATTACACTTCGTTTTTACCATCAGCAGGGTTACAAAAAAGTTTTATAAAAAGATAGTTTCATTAGCTACGCTTATATATTTTGGCGGCACTGTTCTCATGATAGCCCAGTTTATTGATACACTTGTTATCATGTCGATATTGGGCACAGGACCGGCGGGTATTTTTGCCCTCGGAAGTGTTGTCGCAGGTTTAGTGCAGGCTCCCCAAAGAGGGGCCGTTGCTGCATCCATACCCATACTTTCTAAAGCCTGGAAAGATAAAGATTATGATAAGATCAATCTTATTTACCAACGCTCGGGCATCAACCTGCTCATCGCATCGCTTGGAATATTTATAGTAGTGTGGTTAAATTATAAAGATGCGGTAATCACTTTCAACCTTAAGCATGCCTACCTGCAATCACAATGGATATTTTTCTTTTTAGGAATGGCCCGTGTGATAGATCTTGGTACGGGAGTAAATGCTCAAATTATAGGTACCTCCGTTTTCTGGAGATTCGAACTGCTAAGCGGTATCATTTTATTTTTATTGATAACACCATTAAGCTACATTTTAGTAAAGCAATTTGGCATTGTTGGCGCAGGCTATTCTAATGTGATTTCCTTTACCGTTTACAATATTATCCGCATTATTTTTTTACAAAGAAAATTTAAGATGCATCCCTTCAGCAATAAGACTTTGTATGCGATTGCCATCGCGATTGTATGCGGCGCGATATGTTATTACACTTTCAAAAATTTTCATGGCTTCTTTGGAATGTTGCTTAAAGGCAGTGTGTTTAGTTCCTTGTATGCTGGTGCCATTATCTATTTCGATCTGTCGCCTGATGTGTTGCCTGTGCTTGGAAGTATCAGAAAGAGAACAGGGAAGAAAAAGAAGGACATAAGATGATCTGTAATTTTATTATATAAAATTTGAAAAATGGATATTAAAGTAATCGCATTTGATGCAGACGATACGCTTTGGGTAAACGAACCATACTTCCAGGAAACAGAAAAAAAATTCTGTGAGCTCCTGGAAGATTACGTGCCACAGCACACAGCAGCGCAGGAGCTTTTTAAAACAGAAATTCAAAACCTTACGCTTTATGGTTACGGAGTAAAAGGTTTTATGCTTAGTATGGTTGAAACTGCTATAAGGGTCACCAATAAGACGTTGAATATTGAGGTAATAGAAAAAATAATTCAATATGGAAAGGAACTTTTAGACAAGCCCATTGAAATGCTGGAAGGTGTTGAAGATGTTTTAAAATCGTTGCCGGGCCATTACAGGCTTGTTGTTGCTACCAAAGGTGACCTGCTCGACCAGGAAAGAAAATTAAAAAAGTCCGGCATCGAGCATTATTTCCATCACACAGAAATTATGAGTGATAAGAAGGAGAGTGATTATCTAAAACTTATCAGGCATCTTGATATTGAACCTTCACAATTTATGATGATCGGTAATTCAATAAAGTCAGATGTGCTGCCTGTATTGGCTGTTGGCGGACATGGCGTACACGTACCTTATCACATCACATGGGCGCACGAACATGTGGAGCACAATGTAGAACATGAAAATTTTAAACAAATAAATTCTATGTCGGAAATAATACCTTATTTAACGAATGAGTTGGATTAAGTCATTACCGAAAGTTGAACTGCATCTTCATCTTGATTGCTCAATGAGCTACGCTGTTGTAAAAAAAATAAATCCCTCGATAACTGAAGATGAATATTTGCGGGAATTTATTGCTCCTGCCAAATGTACCAACCTTGCAGATTTTCTTACAAGAGCCGTAAAAGGAATTGAGCTGATGCAAACAAAAGAGCAAATACACTTAGTTGTGCATGATCTCTTCAATCAATTGTCTGATGATAACGTGCTATATGCTGAAATAAGATTTGCTCCATTACAACATTTACAAAAAGGCTTATCAGCTTATGAAGTAGTTGCCGCTGCGGAAGAAGCTACAGCCGCGGCAGTAAAGCAAACCGGAATTGAGGCAAGACTTATACTTTGCACGTTACGGCATTTTACGCAGCAACAAAGCATGGAGAGTGTGAAATTAGTACAGCAGTTTAAAGGAACGTATGTAACAGGTTTTGATATTGCCGCAAATGAAGCAGGCTTCCCGATAGATAATCATATAGCAGCTTTTAAGTATGCCAAACAAAATGCTATTTTTTGCACCGCTCATGCTGGTGAGGCGAAAGGCGCGGAAAGCGTTTGGGAAACCTTACAATATTTTGGGCCAACACGCATAGGGCATGGCGTACGAAGTGTTGAAGATAAAAAGCTTGTTGAGCACTTATCTAAAAATAATATTCATTTGGAAGTATGCCCCACATGCAATGTTCAAATAAATATTTACGACACCTACTACGATCATCCGATTGATAACTTATACAAGGCTGGCGTTTCAGTAGGTATAAATACGGATACAAGAACAATTACAAATACGAACCTGGAAAAAGAATATAAAAAATTAGAAGAAATTTTTGGCTGGAATATTCAAGACTTTTACCAATGTAATGTAAACGCATTGAATGCCGCTTTCATTCCACAAAAATTAAAAGACGAATTACTTAATAAATTGAGCAAAGCCTATAAAATAATTGAGTAATCACATAATGGATGTACTAATTAAAAACAACCAATACATCAATGCTTCTATATATGGCGACAAAATGAAGAACTGTACCCACAAGTACAAAGCAATGCCAGATGTTATGTGCATGCCTCTTGTTTTCCAGCACATAGAAAATAACACCCGTTGTATAAGACACACCACCGGCAATAATCCAGTAAAATATCACGGATGGCATCGTGGCACTTAATGGCCTTATCACAAACACCAGCATCCAGCCAAGAGTAACGTAAAGCGTTACTGATAGCCACTCGTACCTGCCGGTGTAAAAAAGTTTGAGTATTACTCCCGCAATAATGATGGACCATTGTATGGTTAAAAAAATCGCAGCAGTTTTCTCAGGTAGATAATGCAGAATTATCGGCGTGTATGTGCCGCCTATAAGAAAAAAGATGCTTATATGATCAACAATATTGGCACGTCTTTTCAGCCTCGGATTTGTGAGAGAATGATATATAGTAGAAGAAAGATAAACGAATAGCATACCGAAAGAAAATATACTTACACCCCAAATCATAAGCACATCCTGCGTTTGAGTTGCTTTTACTATCAAAAAAGGCATAGCTATTAAAACAAGCAACATTCCAATGCCATGAGAAATAGCATTTAATTTTTCTTCCAAAGCGGTCTGAATTCTATAGGCCATGTGAAAGAATTTTAAGTAGCGGATTAATAATTAAATAAAAGAGGTACACCCCATTTGCATATTACATACCTTTATTCAAATACAAAAGAAAAAAACATTTTACAGAAAATTTTACATTTTTTGAAGAAATTCCCGGGTGCTCAGGGCTTGTTTCAATTTAATGCTTTTTGTAAACTGTATGGTGCCTATGACCTTTAAATTACACCTTAAAGGGTTTACTAATTTTCAAGATCTTTATTAATTTTAGAGAGAGGCAACCTTTGGCATTTATAATTCGATTATAATCCTGTAAAGCTTTTCAATTTGTTGACTGCAAAAGAATTAATACAACATATAGAAGGCTGTAGCCTGAATAACCGGGAAAGTCAAAAGAAAATTTATCAAGCTTTCTATGGTTATGCTATTTCTATATGCTCACGCTATACCAATAAGCAGGAGGACGCTGTAGAAATACTAAACGATGGTTTTCTGAAAATATTTAAAGAAATACACCGCTTTTCGCCCGCTTATACTGATGTGACAAGCTCTTTTAAGGGATGGCTGGCAAAAATTATGATATACACAGCGATAGATTATAACCGTAAATATCATCGCCAGGAACTAATGACTTTCCTGAACGGAAAAGTAATAGAGATGCCTTCGCTGTATGAAAATGCGCTGGATAAACTTTCGTACGGGGAAATCATCCAGGCCATACAAAATTTGTCACCGGCCTACCGCACCATTTTCAATTTGTTTGTAATTGAAGGCTTCACCCACGAAGAAATTGGCAAAAAATTAAAAATCAGTGTCGGTACTTCAAAATCAAATCTTTCCAAAGCGAAAAGACATTTACAAAAAAAATTATTTCATCACTACACACGCACTATAGAGAAAAATGTCATTTGATAAATTAGATAAGAAAGTTCAGGAAGCTGCGGATCAGCATAGCCCTGCCTACAGCGAAGACTCGTGGCTGAAGATGGAGGCGCTGCTGAATGAGCACATGCCGCAGGATAAGGAGGTCAAAAGAAAACGTCCACTTACCCTGATCTTTATATTATTACTACTTATCGGCGGCGGCGTTACAACATTTGTGATGCAACCATGGAATAATGGAAAGAAAGACAACGAAGCAAAAAATATTCAAAAAGCAAGTCCTGCCGCGATAGAGAATAAAAACACTAATTCAAATACAAATTCAAAACCAAAATCAAAATCAAATTTAAATTCAAATAATATAGCAGCGGTTGCAGCCAATAAAAATCCTAGGCAAAAAGACCTGGTGCCGCCTAACAATTCACTTACGCAAACTTTAATCTCGAAAAACGCTGTTAATAAGTCATTCACCAGTAATTCACCAGTAGCAAGCTGGGCGTTGCACCCGAAAATTGATGGCGCTGGTGATGCGCAATTGGCGGATAAAACTAATACTGTCACCACAGAGTCGAATAATAATGCATCGCTTATTAATCCTGATTTTGAGCATCAAACTATTAATGACATTAGCCTTGATAAAGAAATCTTGGCTAATAACATTTCAGTTAATAAGTCACTTGAACAAAATAAAACGAGTAACCTTACAGCAAACAAAACGCCCAGGGGTAAAACAAAAAGTAAATTCAATAATTTATTTTCTTTAAACTTTTCTGCAGGTCCGGATGTGAGTGCAGTTGATGTAAATAATATCGGTACTGTCAAGCTTTTATATGGCGCGGGCATAGGTTATAATTTTGGAAAAAGATGGCAAGTAAAAACAGGTGTATTCGCTGTTAAAAAAGTGTATGACGCGATGCCTTCCGATTACCATCCGCCCGTCAATTTTTGGAATTACTATCCCAACCTGGATGAGGTAAGTGCCAATTGTAATGTATTAGAAGTGCCCGTGGTTCTCAATTATATATTCAGCCAGCAATCAAGACAGGCGTGGTTTGTATCAGCAGGTCTATCGTCTTATTTTATGAAGAAAGAAACATACAACTATCATTCAAAAATAGCTCCCAACCTATACCAGGACAAAATTTATACAATTAAAAATCAGAATGAGCATTATCTATCATCCCTCCGGTTATCTGCCGGCTATGAGAAAAAACTTAATAAAACTATTTCTTTAAGTGCTGAGCCTTACGTTAATCTTCCTTTAAGTGGTGTGGGCTACGGTAAAGTAAAACTTAGCAGCGCTGGATTGTTATTTTCTTTAAGTCTAAAACCTTTTGCAAAAAATAACTAGCGCTTCTAAAAAATGTTACAGGCGTTTCTGATTTTTTTTATAAAGGCAACCAATTACAGGCATGGTACGTTCTGATTATAATTCATCTTCTTTAAAATATTATGAAAATCTTCTTCTGAAGTTTTGGCTTATAATTTTTGTGTTACCCAATCCCGTTTTTAATCCAAAAAAAATACCCTCAAATATGTTTATGCAACTTATCTGCATAAAAAATTCAAGCTTGATGTCAAGCTCGGAACTTACATAAGTTGGTGAGTTATAAATTTTGAAACATCCGACCTAATATGATAGCTATGTATCTTCTGCCGGACCTCCTGAAATAATTTCAGGCATAGCTACGTGCAAATGTTTTCATATTGAATGCCTATTTATTTATTCTTCATACGTGATTTTATTATTCCATTTGACCTTACATTTATTTTAAAAGAATAATAGACCTTACGTTTATGAATGACAACGAAATTATTTTAAACACAACACAGTTTGTAAAAAACGAACTTAAGGGCGCCGAGGGAGGGCACGACTGGTGGCACATTGAGCGGGTCCTGAAAAATGCTAAAGCAATAGCAAAGGAAGAAAATGCAAATAACCTTGTTGTAGAACTTGGCGCATTGTTGCATGATATTGCTGACGCTAAATTTCATAATGGCGATGAAAATGCCGGGCCGCAAAAAGCAAAGGAATTTTTAGAAAGCCTGCATGCAGACAAAGGAGTAATTGAGCATGTTGACAATATTATTAGAAATATTTCCTTTAAAGGAGGAAATTTTGAATCACCTTTTTATTCAATTGAGCTGGCCGTAGTCCAGGATGCGGACAGGCTCGATGCTTTGGGCGCCATCGGTATTGCACGGGCATTTAACTATGGAGGTTTCAAAAACAGGGAAATATATAATCCCGATATAAAGCCGGATATGCGCATGACAAAAGAAACATACATGAAGAGTAATGCACCTACGCTCAATCACTTTTATGAAAAACTATTATTGCTAAAAGATAGGATGAATACGCCAACCGGGAAAAAAATGGCCGGGGAACGTCACCGGTTTATGGAGCTATACCTTGAACAATTTTACAAAGAATGGAATGGAGAAGCTTAGAATCGAACAAACGAAATTACATCAGCAACAGGTTAACTTCCTCCCAGTTATTTACTCTTTTATGATGTTTAGTGTCTGCGAATTTATTATGCGGTTGTGTAAATAAAATTGTGTCGCCTGAAAAATAATCAAGGTTTTTAAAATGATCATCAATCATTATATCACAATTAATAATTTCTTTTGAGCCACAAAAAACCATTTGCTGCCACGTAATAAAAGGGAAATGCTCATTAAGCCACAATTGTTTCTCTGTAAGGCTTCCGGGAAACTCCATTGCTGCCGATACAATAAATACTTTATACTTTTCATTCAGTCGTTTAATGTATTCCTGGCATCCTTCAATTAAAGGCGCATCACGAAAAAAGCCTTTGGAATTTACATGTTTTAAAAGGCTGGGAAACGCTTCCGATTCAGTCTTTCCTTCCAAATCAGGAAGCAGCAATTCCTTACCAAATTCTTCAGCATGCATTTTTATAAACTGGCCGTAAACATCGGCCAGCACTCCATCCATATCTATCGCTAATCTTTTCATATTAAATAAAATTTGTGCATTTTAAAAAAAGCAAATTAAAAACAATCGCCTTTCTAACCTGTAATTTTTTAAGATAAAATTTATGACCAGAATATATAAGTCGCAAAAAGCTGCTTAAAGTATAGCGGCGAATTCAAGCAGTTAGCCAGGTAAATTTTTTCGATAAAATATATGAAAGCGAGGAGTTAATTAAGATGAAGGGCGTCTAATTATGATTGTGTAACTATGATTGTGTTTCAAGATGAAGATTTATTTTTTCAACAAGGGCTGCTATATCAAAGGGTTTGGCAATAAAACCATCTGCGTTGCAAACCTGCAGAATGTCCTGCATATTAGAATGGGCTGAAAACATTACAACCGGAATATCTTTTGTACTCGGATTATTTTTTAAAATATTACAAATATCCCTCCCATCGGTACCGGAAAGGAAAACATCCAGCAGAACAAGTTGTGGAGAATAAGAAACAGATTTGGCAAGGGCCTCCTCACCGTTTGGTGTGACCATCACTTCAAAACCATTCATGTTTAAGACAAGTTTCAGGATATTTAAAATATCCTTATCATCATCTACAATTAGAATTCTTTTCATTTTGATTTTTTGCAGCAATAACTAAACCATATAATTTTATCTTACTATGTATAGACGCGCCTATTGCCGCACTATCAAGACAGCAGCAGGCTAAGCGTTACTATCTACAGTGCTATCCTGAGAGCTTACTCATTTGAATAATATGTGGATAGAAAATACTAACAAAAAATAAAAAGAGTGACTATCGATTTATGAGACCTAAAGTGTCGTGATTATTTCCCCACTTTTTTCATTAATATCCCTCGCCAAAGCCTTATGAATGGCTCGCTTACCTGTAAGCAGGATGGTAAAGCTGAGCAAGGCACAGGCAGCCATTACACCACTCATAGGAAGCGCTGTTTCATTGTGAAGGAAACTTACCAGCGCGGATGTAAATGCGCCAATACCTAATTGTATGGCACCCATTAAAGCAGATGCCCTGCCCGCATTTGTGGTGAAGGGCGCCATGGAAAGTGCCGATGAATTTGGAAACGTAAAACCCTGGCAGCTTAAAAAAATGAATATTAAAAATATCGTAGAAAACAAACCGAGAAAGTGGAATAGACTCCCGATGAATAGTAAGCAGCCGGCAATACTTTGGCAAAACAATGCTATCCCGATGATTTGCTCACTGGAATATTTTCCCAGGACAATCGTATTTACCTGGCTTGAAAGAATAAGGCCGCCTGCAATTATTGCGAAGATCCATCCAAATTGCTGGCCCGTGACGTGATACAATTCCATGAAAACATGTGGTGATCCTGCAATGTATGCGTACAATCCCGCAGCAGCTATTGACCCGGTAAATGCGTAGGTGTAAAATTGCGGCACCTTTACAATTTGCAGGAAATTTTGTATGATGGGGGCAGGCAGCAAAGAGACCGTTGGATCAGCTTTCCTGCTTTCGGGTAATGCAAAATATACGGAAGCTAAAGTAATGGCGCCTATGGAAGCAAGAATAATAAATATAAATTGCCAGCCGAATAAAGCCGTAACATATCCGCCCGTGGTAGGAGCAACGATTGGCGATACAGCAATCACCAGCATCAACAAAGAAAATATTTTAGCATTTTCTTCAACAGGAAAAATATCACGCACCATAGCGCGGGCCGCCACCATACCTGCGCAGCCACCAAGCGCCTGCAATAATCTTATGGCAATAAGCGCATCTGCAGATCTGCACAATGCGCAACCAACCGATGCCAGTATGTATAAAACAAGACCGAAATAGAGCGGGTTCTTACGGCCATACCTGTCCAGCAATGGTCCGTATAATAATTGCCCAAGAGATATGCCCACAAAAAAACTTGACAACGACAGAGAGATATAAGCCGTAGTAGTATGTAGATCGGCAGCTATGGCGGTAAAGCCCGGGAGGTACATATCAATAGAAAACGGCCCGATGGCTGAAAGTGATCCCAGGATAAGTATTATAAAAAATTTCTTCTTCCCTTTCATAGGAGTAAAACTATTAAAGCCTTTTCATTTTAATGTTGAAATAAAATATGGCGTTGAAAAATGTGATAAAAGTTGCTGGCAAATTTATTCATCGCAATTTTATAACCAATATGGCAGGCAACTTTACAATCGCTAAGTTTGCGAAATTTAGGCCAAGAAGATTATAGCTTTATTTATGAGAAAATTTTTTTTGGATCTTGTCAATATCAGGCATAACACCGATTTTGAAAAAACAAAATCATCTATCAGTGATGGTATTTACCTGCGAGGCTACAATTTTTGGATCCTTATCTGCTCTACCGTTCTTTCTGATATTGGGCTCGATGTAAATTCGGCCGCTGTTATTATCGGCGCTATGCTTATTTCGCCGCTTATGTCTCCTATATTAGGTATAGGTTTTTCGCTGGCAATACATGATAGAAAAGTGCTGCTGCAATCCTTGGAAAATCTTACTACGGCTGTACTGATCAGCCTTGGTGTATCTGTTATTTATTTTTATCTGTCACCGCTGGGCCAGCCTACACCGGAGCTTCAGTCGCGTACCTTCCCTACTTTACTGGATGTGTTGATTGCATTGTTCGGAGGCATTGCAGGTATTGTATCTATCTCGAGGCAACAGCAAACAAATGCTATTCCTGGTGTGGCCATCGCTACCGCTTTAATGCCACCCTTGTGTACCGCAGGGTTTGGTATCGGCACTAATAATTGGAATTATTTCTTTGGCGCTTTCTACCTGTTTTTTATCAATGCCGTATTCATAAGTATGGCAACATACCTTGTTACGAGGTACCTACGTTTCCCTGAGAAAAAATTTATTAACCGGAAAATTGCTGTGCAATATCGCACATGGTTCATCATAATTAGCATGATCGCTTTAACGCCAAGCATCTATTTTCTCTATTCTGTTTACAAAAAAGAATTGATTAAAACAGACATTAATGAGCTTGTGATAATGCCTATAAAAAAAGAAGGTAATGAAATACTCAAGTGGGAAGTAACAGACAACGACACCGCAACATTCATAAAAGCGTATTATTCCGGAAAACAATTAAGCGATAGCTTATTAAAGACCATTGACAGCACATTACACGTTCATAAAATGTACAGCTACTACTTTCTTCCGTTAAGAGTGAATCTTACAAAGGCCGAAGTGAGCCAGCTAAGTGCGGACATGACAAGAAAAATTATAGATGAAATGCATTTGCAGGAAATGAAAGAGCAGATAAGGATTTTGAATCCCGCAGATACTTTGTCTTTTACGCAAATTTTTAAGGAGACTAAAATTGCCTTTCCTTTTATTGACACTCTCTCTCATGGCTGGATGATGTATCCAGATACGTCACACGTTATTGATACCTTTCCTATTGTTTTTTATAAAACGCTTTCGCCCGTAGATAATGAGAAGACGACGCAGCTTTACAATTATCTCCGGGAACGGTTTGCACGCGACACTGTTGTTCTCATAGAAAAATAGAAAACTAACGGATATCTTTAAACGATAAAGCATCAGGATGTGCATCATCACTCAATCGATCTTTAAGGTGTTACAATTTCTCTACGCTGACGTTCTTTGTTTTCCTAAACATTGTCTGAATTCATATACTGCGTAATATTGCTCAACAAACCATGTCAATATTTTTTAAAGGCTTTTATTATGAACGATAAAATACATATTTTAAAAACAGAATTACTTTCCCAGAATCATTATGCACTTAAGAAAATTACCTATAAATACATTGATAATAAAGGCGAATGGCAAACACAAAGCCACGAAGTATTTGAAAGAGGAAATGGGGCTGCTATATTGCTTTATAATACGATTCAAAAAAGCGTCATTCTTACAAAACAGTTTCGGCTGCCATCTTTTATAAATGGCAACAGTACCGGCATGCTTGTAGAAGCATGTGCAGGTTTGCTGGATGATGAAAGCCCTGAAGCCGGTATAAAACGGGAAACAGAAGAAGAGACCGGTTATAAAATAAAAGAATTGCGAAGGGCTTTTAAAGCATACATGTCTCCTGGCTCAGTCACTGAAATCCTATACTTTTTTATTGCCGAATACACTCCTGATATGAAAGTGAGCAAAGGAGGCGGGCTTGCACAGGAACATGAAAATATTGAAGTGCTGGAAATGCCCATCGCCGAAGCAATGGACATGATTGATAAAGGAGAAATTATTGATGCTAAAACGATAATGCTTTTGCAGTATGTGAAGCTGCATAACATATTGTAAAAAGGCCCGATCAGCGCTGCAGGGGAATGATATCTAAAAAGGCAGTACGTCCACGCCAATACCGCTTAGTGTGTTATAAATAATTTTCCCATCATTAAATTTTACACCCTCACCCACATCTTCTGAAAGTAATAGCGGGCCATCCATATCTACATAATCCAGCAAGGGCAATAATTGTGCAATTGCTGAGGATCCAATTGAACTTTCGTTCATACAGCCAACCATAACTTTCATGTTTAGCTCACGGGCTTTACTTATCATGCGCAGTGCGGGCGTGATGCCGCTGCATTTGGTAAGCTTGATATTAATGCCATGAAAGTATCCGGCGCATTTTTCGACATCGCTTTCAGCAACACAACTTTCGTCTGCTATAAGAGGCAACGGCGATTTTTCAAATAAAAATTTCATGCCTTCCCAATCATCTTTTGCAAGCGGCTGCTCTATAAATTCTACATTCAGTTCTTTGAAAATATTTATTTTTTCTAATGCTTCATTAGCGTTCCAGGCAGCGTTTGCATCAATTCGAAAAACAGATGATGTGTGCTTTCTCAATTCAGAAATTATTGCCACATCATCCTGCGTACCAAGTTTAACTTTATAAATAGGCCATGGCTTTTCTTTCATTTTACCAATCATTTTTTCAACTGTATCAATCCCAATGGTAAAGTCTGTCAGCGGATTTTTATCTGTGTTAAGGTTCCATAATTTATGCAATTGTTTGCCGCTTATTTTCCCATACAAATCCCACCCTGCCATATCAAGAGCGCATACTAAAAACGGATCATGAGGAAACAGGTGATGCAAATAATGCCAGAACCTGTCGGGATGTGTGAAGGCAAATTTTTCAATGAATGTTCTTTTGCTTTCAATATCCTCAATCATTTTATCAACACTAATATTATAATGCACGATGGCTGGCGCTTCGCCATAACCTTTTCTACCAAAATATTCCAGCTCCACAAGCAGGGCAGGCTGATGCGTTTTAGTTCCTTTCGAAATAGTGAAAGGATGAGTGAATGGAAGACTGATTGATTTGTATTTTACGACCATAAAAACCCCTGCCCCCTAAAGGGGAACCTAAGTTCCCACCTTTAAAAGATTTTTTGATGTTTATAAATATTGTTACAAATTGGACACGATTTTTTTTATACCATGATTATACTTCTCAACTTTTTTACAACAAGCTCACCATTTTTACAAACTTCTTCATTTGTAAAACGGATTATTTTTAAATCCAATGATTGCATATAATCATCTCTAAGTTTATCATTGCTTTTTACTTCCTCTTCACGATGTACACTTCCATCAATTTCAATAACAAGTTTTAATTTATGACAATAAAAATCTGCAATGTAATTTGAAATAGGATGCTGTCTTTTAAACCTGAAGTTTGGAAAATGTTGTTTTAATAGATTCCAGAAGATTATTTCAGATGGCGTTTGCTCATTCCTTAACTTCTTTGCATTCGCAAAAATCACTGGGGAACTTTCATAAAACATACTTCTTTTTGAATCGCTTTTCATATACTTCTATTAAAATCCTTTTTCATATAAGTCTTTCAATCGAGACGGTGTCCCCCTTTAGGGGTTAGGGGTTCTCCCACTCTCATAAATTATTTTCCTAAGCTCCTCATTAAACTCATCTTCTTTCAATAAATCCTCAAGGCTTATATGCATGCGATAATGCCAGTAATGATGTGCTTCCGAAGGAATATTTATCCTTTCATTGTGCGGATTTTCCAGGCGGATTTTTTCGTTCATTCCAAAAAGATCCTGTAGTTGAAAGATGCTCCACATAGCCGGAGAATATACATGCTGAAGGATAATTTCTTTATTGATCCAGGGTTCACAGAAGTATGGAGCCTGCCCATAACGTCCTAAAATATAGTTGTAAAAATGCTGGGTCTTTCCGCGATCTTCTTCCCACCAGCCACGCACCGTACTCATGTCATGCGTTGATGGAGTAACGACAGATAAGTAAGGCGCATCTTTGGGATGAAAAAAATCGTTGTTCGGATTTTTAGGCATGCGTTGAATTTCGAGACTTAGTATTCCTAGTTCCTTCATTACTTCGGGAACACAATCCGGGACCATCCCGAGGTCTTCCCCGCAAACAAGCATATTGGTGCTATGCTTTAATTGCGGCAATTTTTTCAATGCTTCTTTTTTCCAGAAATTATCCTGCCGCCTATAGAAATAATTTATATATAAATCGTGCAGATTTTCTCTTGTATAATCATCCAGGTTTTGAAAGGAAGTTGTTTGCGCTATGCCAAATCTGAAATTAAATTTTTGGCCGCCGGAACCAGGTTCTTCTATTAAAATCACATTGCTAATAACATCAAATAATCCTTGCCGTATTTTATCGCCTTCTTCAATCTTTTTTTTCTGCAGGTACTCCGCAACTTTTTTCTGTGTAGAAAATTCTTTTTTTAATTGATACCTGCCATGAGCAATTGCTTCAAGAAAATGTTCTTTTACAAAATGCGTAGAGTCACCAAATAAGTTCCAGATTATTTCATCTGTGATAAATGGCATGCAATACCTGTTATAGTCAAACCAGATATTGTTAGCATAAAATTCTGAAATATCAACAGGTATCGCTGGCACAAAGCGGCCTAATATACCTTCTACCGTATTTAAGGGAATACTCCAAATCCGAAAGAAGCCAAGAATGTGGTCAATACGAAAGGCGTCGAAATAATTGCTCATTTGATCGAAGCGTTGGTTCCACCATTTAAAACCATCTTCTTTCATCTTCGCCCAGTTGTAAGTTGGAAAGCCCCAGTTTTGGCCTCTTACAGCAAAGGCATCAGGAGGCGCGCCCGCCTGCTCGTCCATATTATATAAAGAAGGATTGGCCCATGCATCGCTTCCATAGCGATAGATTCCAATAGGAATATCACCCTTTAAAATCACATTCTTACTATGGGCGTAGTCTGCAACTTCTTTTAATTGTAAATGCAAATGGTATTGTACAAAATAGAAAAACATTATGTCATCATAATGCTCATGCTTTGGCGAAGCAAATTTTTGGATAGAAGATTCATTAAATGTTTTATGGTGCTTCCATTTTGTAAAATCAGGCGTTTTGTATTTATCTCTCAGGTAAGAAAATACTGCATAAGGAACAAGCCATTCACGGTTAAGCTCAAAAAATTCGAAATAAGAAGGATCATTTTTAAAAGCCTCTTTTGATGCTGCAAATAATTCTTTTAGAGCTGATAATTTATATTTCAGCACCTGTTCGTAATCGAAGCCTGCGAGATCGTTCAATTGCTTCCTCTTCTTGTTGAGTGGCTTTATAATCTTTGAAAATTCTTTCCCCGCAACTTTCTCAAGATTAATATATAAGGGGTGAATGGCAAATGCCGAAATAGCTGCATAAGGATAAGAGTCCATCCACGTATGATTGGCAGTAGTATCGTTTACAGGCAAAATTTGTATCAACTTCAGGCCGGTTTTTTTCGCCCAATCTATAAGAAGCAACATGTCGTTAAACTCACCCACACCAAAGCTTTTCTCTGAGCGAAGACTGAACACGGGGATAGCAACACCTGCGCCTTTCCAATAGGTGACAGGGCATCGCACAAATCCATCATGTATAACAGTGAGATCTAATTCAGTATGCGAATCTTTCTGCACCATCCTGTTTTCGCCATCTTCAAATCTCGAAAATTTTTTCTCCGTGATATTATAAATTCCGTATTTATAAGTCAATGGCAAGCCATCGGCCTTCAGTGAAAGCCGTGCAACAAACCAATTATTTTTGGGTGTTAAGATAACCGGAGATTCAGTATTCCAATACTTCAGATTTTTTGAAGATCCCGTCATGCAAATAACTTCCCCAGGGTTCAGCAGAGGAGCTTTAACCCTAAACTCATGCGTATATTTTTTTGTAGGAGATGATTTAACTTTTGAAAGAGGTGGCAATAATACTTCACTGAAAGGCCTTGTAAAAAAAACATTGCCTACGTTAGAGTCAGCATTCCATGTATCTAAAACCGAAATGGATTTTGCTTTCTCTATGGACAAATCAACGGAACGATTTTCTTCTCCGTCAAATATGATGCTTCCATCTATGTCTCTCAAAAGATATTTGTATAAAATGATATCATCAAACCCCTGCGGAAGTTCCATAGAAATGCCCCATGTTTCGGAGTCAATATATTCGAGCTCAACGGCATTTTTTATTTGATTGTCACCTAAAATTTCATTGTTACCAGATAAGAAAAGAGCTTGTCCAAATTGGGTGTGAAACTTAAGAGAAAAATTTATCGTCATCACATATTATGATTAAAGTGCGGCAATTTAATTAGTTTAAGTTAGAATGTAAAATATACACTTAATATGCCGTGTAGCGATAACGTGCGATAGGGTCTGCAACAAGCAATTTTTTTAAAGCTACTTATTAAAAGGTGGTATAAACCGAAACGAAAAATCAGAACAGAAATGCAAAGCCAAACCAAAATACAAAGAATATAAAACCAAGCCAGGCAGAAGTAATTCTATTCTTCCTGGTTGGGCCACCCTTTCTTTGTTTGGAAGTATAAGCAAGCAGTAAACCAAGCGGGCCTATAAAGCCTGCAATAACGAACCACAAAGCATCGAATTTAAACTTTGCTTTTTTTGGATCATAATAACGCGTAATTAAAAGATCAGGATTTTCTTTCAACTCATGCTTAAGCCTTTGCTGTACAATTTTAAAATAAATTCTTTGGGGAAGGTTCAATTTTTTACCGGTAAGCATTCCGAATTCCTTTGCGGATAATTTTACAAAAACAGTAGCACGCAGGTAATCATTACCATCAGAAGAAATATAACTTTCAGAAGTGGCCTGTGGAACTATTGATATTGAAAAACCATTGTGGCTTATTATCAAAAATAGGAAGAATAAAAAAAGTAATCTTAACATAGCTTTTCTCATGACATGCGGAGGTTGATGAAAGAATTGTTTCTTTTGATTTTTGCCCTGCAAATGTAATTTTTAATTTAGGTAAGCCAATAAAAAAAGAGGCTGCAAATAAATGCAACCTCTTTCAAATTTTATCATCAAACAAAATGCTTACTTCACTTCTTCAAACTCTGCATCGGTCACGTTATCATTCGCTCCTGCGTTAGCTTCTGCACCTTCAGGCTGCGCATTCGCTTGTCCGTCTCCTGCACCATTTGCAGCTCCTGCACCTTCCTGCGTTGCTTTATACATCTCTTCGCTGGCGGTTGTCCAGGCGGCGTTCATTTCTGCAACGGCAGTATCAATGCTGGCCACATCCTGGTTCTTATGCGCTTCTTTTAATTTAGCTAAAGCAGTTTCAATCGGTTCTTTTTTATCGGCTGAAATTTTATCACCGTATTCTTTCAATTGTTTTTCGGTCTGGAAGATAAGGCTATCTGCCTGGTTAACTTTATCAACTTTTTCGCGGGCTACCTTATCGCTTTCTTCATTTGCTTTTGCATCATTCTTCATTTTTTCAATGTCTTCTTTGCTCAAGCCGCTTCCTGCCTCAATGCGAATGTTATGTGTTTTGCCTGTTCCTTTATCTTTTGCAGAAACATTTAAAATTCCGTTTGCATCTATGTCAAAAGTTACTTCCACTTGTGGAACGCCTCTTGGTGCGGGTGGAATTCCATCAAGGTTGAATGTACCAAGGCTTTTATTTTGACCAGCCATTGGCCTTTCACCTTGTAGTACATGTATCTGCACACCGGGTTGGTTATCACTGGCTGTTGAAAAAGTTTCCATTTTCTTGGTAGGAATGGTAGTGTTGCTTTCAATAAGCCTTGTCATTACACCGCCCATTGTTTCAATACCAAGAGATAAAGGTGTAACATCAAGCAACAACACATCTTTTACTTCACCTGTTAATACACCGCCTTGTATTGCTGCACCTATCGCAACTACTTCATCAGGATTCACTCCTTTGTTAGGCTTTCTATTAAAAAACTTTTCTACCATTTCCTGCACTTTAGGAATACGAGTAGAACCACCAACAAGTATTACTTCATTTATGTCAGCTACACTCAAGCCGGCATCTTTAATGGCAGATTCACAAGGCTTCAGGCATCTTGTAAAAAGATCATCAGCTAATTTTTCAAACTGCGCACGGGTAAGCTTTTTTACAAGGTGCTTAGGCACACCATCAACTGCTGTTACATAAGGAAGATTTATTTCCGTTTCACTTGAAGAAGACAATTCAATCTTCGCTTTTTCAGAAGCTTCTTTTAAACGCTGCCATGCCATTGGGTCTTTATGCAAGTCAATCGCTT